>DMDX01000106.1:4834-7861 GCA_003451355.1 Cryomorphaceae bacterium | reverse complement strand
CCTGCAGAACAATAGTGTCTCCTACAAATGCTGATGGCAGGTACGCAATTTCATGCGAGAAGATAGCCGCCGGTCCCGTAGAAGTGGCACCTGGAGTGTTGAATGCAGCTCCGCTCAACGAAACCACGTTGGTCCAAGTCGTGCTGTTCATACTGCGCACACGAACGGTCAAGCTGTCAAATGGGTAGCTGGTGCTTGCTAGGTGCGACCAGTCCATCACCACGCGGGCAGGAACATTGATCGAAATAGGCGCCGACTCAAGAATGAATGACTTATCGTTGTAGTTCCAGTAGCTCGCTTGCGCATAACCGGCTGAGTTATGGATCCAATCCTCGTCACCTGAATCGTAGGTGTAGCAAAGAGGTGGCCATGTGCCAAACCCTTCAGTAAATGGCATCGTCTGAACCAAGCACGGAGTGCACACGTTGATGGGGCCTACCCAGTTCGAGTATCCGTTATTCGAAGCCGAGCAGTTGTTGCGTAAATAGATGTCGTAGCACGTGCTTGCAGACAGGCCCGAGATGCTGCCGGTTGAACCAGCGGCTACTACCGTACCTGAACCCTGTGTAAATCCAGCTGCGCCGTACTCGATTTCAAAAGTCGTTCCGACGAATGAAGAGATGCTAAAGGCCACACTCGTTGGGGTCTTTGTCGTCACCACCAGAGAGGCCGGAGGGCATGCTGGAACTGTCCAGTTGATCGTTTTACCCGAAGTGATACCGCCCGTATAATTAAGGGTTCCAGTGTTTGTGGCACCCTGCAGAACTGAGCCCCAAACTCCCGTGGCATTCGTAAAGTCTACTGACGAACGAATACCTACTTGCGCGGTAGCGGTAGTGCTAGAAGTCAACAACTTGTTGTACACGTAGCTGATGGCCCCGCTCTCGAGAATGCGCAACTGGAAGGTAAACGTGTCACCTGTACCTGAAGAACCGTAGCGCTTGATCTTATTCCATTCCACAATGTACTCGCGGTTGGGAGCTGTGCCCTGTGACTTGAGGTAGATCGCGGCACCGGTTTGCCCTTGCAAGTCTGCGGACAACGGAGCAAGCACCAGTCCGCCCGTTGGAGGAGTTGGAGCAACCGCGCCGAACGCCGTTGAAGCGGTCATCGTCGCTGAGGAGGCCGACCCCAACGTGGCATGGCCATTCGTGGAAATTCCGATTTTATTGAACGACACGCCATTGATCGTCACGGTAAAACCGAGGGCAAAACCAGGACCCGTCGGCGCCGAGCCCGTCGTCAGTGATGCAGGATCGACATATTCTTGGTCGTCCATCGTCGCGCTGCCGAGCGTGTAGTCAGGCGAGCTGATGGGGGTAAACGTTCCAGCTGATTCTAACGGAAGGAGAGCACTGACTGACTGCGCCATGCCCATAAATGGAAGGGCTAGAAGCAAACCGATAAGGCCGATGCGTTGCGTACGTTTGTTCATAATTACTCTAAGGTTAGGGTACAAGTCGCAAATGTGAGGAGAAATGTCGAAAAAACCATTGGTCGTTCAACGATTTATTGTCTTCGTTAACGCATTGACGCTTATCGTTGGCGGATGCGCGCTGCCGACTCCACCTGATGGGGGGCCGCGCGATACCGACGGGCCCGTGGTGGTCGAATCGAGTGTTCCGATCGGAAGCACCTCGGTGCAAACCAATACCTTGACCTGGACATTTGACGAGTACGTCGTGCTCAACAACCCGGTTGCCAGCATTCGAACGTCGCCGCCAATTCCCGGCGAAGCGCGGTACTCGTTAAAGGGTAAAACGCTTAAAATGTCGTGGGATGGCGGCCTCGAGCCCGACCGCACCTACATCATTCAGTTCGGAAACGGAATTCGCGACTTGCACGAGAACAACCCCATGAGTGAACCGTTTTGGGTGTTTGCCACGGGTACTACGATTGATTCGGGCCAAATCCGAGGAGTGGTCCTTAACCCCTTAACCGGCAAGCCTTGGGACAACCAGGCCGTGGTCCTGCACAAGGGTGACGCTCTGGATTCCGCGGTCTTTACACCCCCGGTCTACGGGTCGCGCAGCGGCAAAGACGGGGGCTTCACCTTGCCCTATTTGGCCGACGGCAGCTACCAAATCTTTGCGTTCAGTGACCCCGACGGCAATCTTCAGCTCGGAACCGGCGAAAAATCGCCGGTAGCCTGGTTTTCGGAACGCGTCACCCCTGGAGACAGTCTTGTACTGTGGCTCGCCGACCCCACCGCGAAGCCCGACAGTGTAGCTCTATTTCGGCAGCTTCCGGCGGACTCATCTGGGGTCCTCAAGTTGACGGTAGCTCCAGCCACCGACGGCCCTTGGGTACACCAACTACGGCGCGACGGGATGGCGGTGTGGCAGGGCTCCGGCACCAATTCGTGGACGCTTGACGGATTGAAACCCGGCACGTACCAACTTCAAAGCTTTGCTGACCTGAATGAAAACGGGGACCTAGATACCCCTGACTGGTGGACGCGCACCGAGGCCGAACGTCCGATCGTCGATCCCGAAGCGGTTGAGGTTACTGTGGGTTGGACGGTAGAGCGCCGGTGGCTTCCGGGGGCATCCCCAGCACCACAAACGGATCCTGATCAGCCAGAAACGGGAAGCGCTTCCGCACCGCGGCAAGGTGGATTGGGTCCCATTCGGCGGTAACGAGCCCCGACGTGTGTACCTCGGCTGACGCCAAAACGTCGCCCCAAGGGCCGATGATGCGGCTCGCGCCGCTGTGGTCCACCCCAAAGCCATCCGCACCCACTCGGTTGACGCCGGCCACATAGCACTGGTTTTCCATAGCACGCGCCGCCAACAGCGTGGTCCACGCATTCTCGCGGGCCTCTGGCCAGTTGGCGACCACGAGTAGGCCGTCGTAAGCGGGGGTCCCGCCGGCATCGAGCGTATTGCGCAACCAGACGGGGAAGCGAAGGTCAAAGCAAACCGCAAGGCGAAGGCGCCATCCGCGCCAGGTGACGACGACGGCTTCGGTTCCGCGCTCGAAGTCACGGTGCTCGCCAGCCACTGCAAAGAGGTGGCGCTTGTCGGC
>DMDX01000106.1:0-4550 GCA_003451355.1 Cryomorphaceae bacterium | reverse complement strand
TGGGGCACAAACACTGATGCGCCCACGGCGCACTTAAGTTCCGAAGCAAGTGACGTCAAAAAATCAACAGCCTGCGCGCTGCGTGCCGCAACCTCGCGCGCCTGCGGCGTGGCAAACCCCGTGGCAAAGGCCTCGGGCAGCAGGAGCACGTCGACGCTCCCAGGCGCGGGTAGCAGCGAGCGAATCCGCGAAAAATTGGCCTCGGGATCGCACCAGGCGATGTCGTACTGAAGGAGCGCTACGCGCAACGGGCTCAGGTTAGCGGGCATCGGAGAGGAGCAACGGAATGTCTTTGATCAGCTGGTCCACCGCCTTAGGGTCGGTGCCGTCGTAGTAGCCACGCAGACGGCCTTCAGCGTCGACCAGCACGAGGTTTTCGGTATGAATGAACGAGTGCTCGTCCCATCCCTGCCCCTCTTCGAGCACCGCAAAGTAGCTGGTGCGCGCGAGCCGATTCAGCTCTTCGGGGGTGCCCGTCAGCAGCCACCATTGGGCGGAATCGCAGCCGTTCCGCGCCGCGTAGTCCGCTAAAATGGGAACCGAATCGTATTCGGGCATGGCGGTGTGCGACAGAATTCGGATCCGGCCGTCACCCGCATAGGCGTCTTGGACCTTTCGCAAGCTCGCCGCCATATCCACACAAATGGTGGGGCATGTGGTAAAGAAGTAGCTGACAATCCGGACTTTGCCCTCGACGTCGCGGGCACCGCGGCGGGTCCCCGTCTGGTCCACCAAATCAAAGTCGGCCACTCGGTGGTCCATGCCCTTGCCCTCAAGGCTGTCGGCGACCAGTGCCGGATTCAAATCCGAGGGATTGAGTATCGGAAGCTGCCGCTCAGGGCGCTGAATGAGGTAGGCCGTGGTGACTCCGGTCACGAAAATTGCCAATAAAATGCCTATCTTTAGGTATTCGGACTTCGAAAGCTTCCAGGCGGGTTTTGGCACGGTCATGGCACGAAGTTCGGCAACGTAACTTTACCACCATGCGAAATCTTGTACTTTTTTCAGCTATCGCCGCACTTTCTGCGGCATGTACCCCCGAGGGCAGCGAAGTTTCGCTTGAAATGAGCATTCAGCCCAAGTGGAACGGTCAGGATCTCGCCTACAGTAGCATGACCCTGGTGCAACCCGAAACGGGCGACACCTTTCTTGTGGAGCGCGCCGACATGATCCTGTCTGAGTTCGCCTTAATTCAGGCAGATGGTAGCCGTCTCCCACTAGTTGACGAGGCCGGCGATCCGATTTATGCCTTTTTCAGCAAGGACAAGCCTTGGACGGTAACGGTTCCGGACAATATTCCAAAAGCCGAATACATCGGGATTTCGTTCACCGTAGGGCTTGATTCCGCGCGAAACTTCGGAGACCCCTCACAATGGAAGGTCGGGCACCCACTCAACCCAACCGTGAACAACCTGCACTGGGGCTGGCAAGGAGGCTACGTATTCATGGCCATCGAAGGCTTCTACCAGAATAATGGTGCGCGCGAGCCATGGCTCTACCACATTGCTTTTTTAGAAAACCGCATGCCCGTGGTGCTCAACGGCGCCCTCGACTTGCGCGGGTCACGCCGCCTCGTACTGAACTGGAACGCCGAAAAGTTGTTTTATGCTCTAAATGAGGTTCGCCCCTCTGAAGACGGTGCTTTTTCACACAGCAGTTTTGATGGCGGAGTCGCCCATCGAATCTCAGAAAATGTGAGCCAATCGTTCAGCTGGGTCGCCCTTGAAAATGTGAAATGAAGTACTTCGCGCTTACACTAATCGCCCTCGTGGCCGTGAGTTGTGGTGAAAATCCGCCGCCTACGACCCCATTTGCGCTAAATGTGCCGCAGGGCTTCCCGCCGCCGCCGATTCCCGAAGACAATCCATTGACCGTCGAGGGTGTGCTCCTCGGCCGCAGGTTGTTTTACGACCCGATTTTGTCGCGAGACTCTACGCAGAGTTGTGCAAGTTGCCACAGCACCAGCTTTGGCATGACGGACCACGGACTGCAATTTTCAGTCGGAATCACCGGAGCAGTAGGCGACCGCAACAGCATGCCGCTGCACAACCTGGCCTACCACACCGCCTTTTTTTGGGACGGCCGCAGCCCGATGCTGCGCGATTTAACATTTATTCCCATTGAGGATTCTCGCGAGATGGACCATAGTGTCGAAGGTGTCGTAGCAAAACTCAATGCGAGCCCCGCCTATCGCGAACTCTTTTGGAAGGCCTTCGGCGTCAAGACCGTCACGGCTGAAGAGCTCGGCTTGGCGGCTGAGCAGTTCATGCTCAGCATCATGAGCGGCTCGAGCAAATTTGATCGCTTTGCGCGCGGACTGGAGAGCCTGACTCCTGAAGAGGATCTGGGCTTGCGGTTATTCAATGGAGAAGCAAATCCCAATGCCCCCATGCGCGGAGCCGACTGCTTTCACTGCCACGGCGGAACCCTGTTCACCAACCACAAGTTCGTGAACAACGGACTTGACTCGGTGATCACAGACCCCGGGCTTGGCGGGGTCACGGGCAACCCGAACGATATGGGTAAGTTTAAGGTTCCGTCGCTGCGCAACATCGCCTACACCCCGCCGTACATGCACGACGGCCGCTTTCAAACCCTGATGGAGGTCGTGGACTTTTACAACAGCGGAACCCACGCCAATTCTCCCAACATCGACCCGGCTATGGGCGACATTATCCGTTCAGGCGGACTGGGCCTAAACCTACAGGAGCGCTTGGCGCTTGTCGCCTTTTTGAACGCCCTCACCGACACATCAATTGAGAGCGATACACTCTTTCAAAATCCATTCAACTAATATGAAAAATCTTCTTTTAGGTTTCTTGTTACTCGTTTCTTGTTCCGCATTTGCGCAGACTTCCGAGGTAACGTTTTGGGTTGATGGGGTATGCGGAATGTGCGAAAAGCGCATCGAAACTGCCCTTTTGAATACCCCTGGGGTGCGCTTTGCCGACTGGTCGACCGAGACCCACCAAGTCAAAGTGGCGTTTAATGGCAAAAAGCTCACCGAACAGCGACTCCACGAGGTCGTAGCGGCTGTGGGCCACGACACTAAAAAACTCCGCGCCAAAGAAGAGGACTACGCAAAAGTCCACGAATGCTGCAAGTACCGGGAGCTCAATGCGCATTAGTGCTTTAGGCTTCTGGTTACTGGTAACTGGCGTTGCGCATGCTCAAGTGCGCGACAGCGTTGTCACTATCGACGAGGTCGTGGTGCGTTCTGAGGCTCCGGATGCGGTGGTTCAGGCCCGTTCCGCCACCCTTACCACCTCGATTGGGCGGGGCGAACTCAAGAAGGCCGCCTGCTGCAACCTGTCAGAGAGCTTTGAAACCAATCCGTCCATCGACGCCGCGTTTACCGATGCCGTGACGGGGACGCGCCAAATTCAGTTGCTCGGACTCGACGGAAAGTACGCGCAGATTCAGACTGAAATGACTCCGCTCGTGCGCGGTTTGCTCGCCAACAGTGGACTGCAGTTTATTCCCGGAACCTGGGTCGAAGGCATTCAGCTGACCAAGGGAATTGGTGCCGTAACCAACGGATTCGAGAGTATGACCGGCCAAGTCAACGTCGAACTGATTAAGCCCGACGAAGGAATTAGCGCCGAAAACCCGCGTCGCGCCAGCGCCAATGCCTACCTCAACAATGCAGGACGAATGGAGCTCAACGGCGACTACGCGCAGCGACTCAGCGCCAAGTGGACGGTCGGAACCCTTTTGCACGCCAACCAAACCCGCTGGTACCGGGACATGAACATGGACGGCTTTGCTGACAACGCGCTGGGGGGTCAGCTCAACGGAATGCTCCGCGCGCGCTACTGGGGGCAAAACGGTTGGGAGGGCATTTTTACCCTGCACGGAATGCAGGACACCCGCGAAGGTGGGCAGTTAGGGGCTGACGCGCCGAGCGTGGCCTGGACCTCGTCCGTCGCCCAAAAACGCACCGCATTCACCTCAAAAACAGGCTGGGTCAATCCCGATGATCCCGACATGAGTGTGGGCATCATTGTGCATGCCTACCAGCAGTCTATGGATGCGCGCCTTGGTCCATTGACCCTTGCCCAAAGCCAGTTTCTTGAAGGAGACCAGCGCGGCGGGATGGCACAGGTTCTCATTCGCGAGGGCGGCATGAAGTGGTCCCAGACTTCTGGGGTGAGTTGGTCGCTCGACCGGTACGTGACCGACTGGCACCACCCGGGCCTGGCCCACGACGATGTATGGGTCGAATCGGCTCCGGGGGTGTTCAGCGAATGGACGTTTGAGCCCTCACCAAAGTTCACCGCGGTGCTGGGTGCCCGCGCAGACTACCACTCGATTGCGGGACTTCAGTACAGTCCGCGGTTTCACCTCAGGTACGCCCCTACTCCTCGCTTCACCGTTCGGGGTGGCTACGGACGCGGATTCCGCATGGCAATGCCCGCCGTTGAGTCACTGGGCAGGTTTGCGAGCGCCCGAACCGTGAACCACGCAGTGAATCCTTGGGGCAGCCCTAAGAATATTGAATCCGGAACCACCGCCAGCCTATCTGGAGTGTGGAACTACGTCCACAACTA
>DMDX01000011.1:14284-16549 GCA_003451355.1 Cryomorphaceae bacterium | reverse complement strand
GGATTCATCACCCGAAACCAAATCGGAGGAACCGCCGCCAGCACCATCATCGCCGGATAGCCCGCAGGCATTTGCGGAGCCTCGTCAAAGTGGTCCAGCACGGGGTACGGCTTTTGGGGATGCGCGTGGTGGTCCGAATGCCTCGTGAGTTCAAACAGCATAAAGCGGCCGAGCGGATGGTTTGAATTCCAGGAATGCATCGGTTGGGCGTTTTCGTAGCGGAACTCGCTCACTTTTGCCCTAATGAGCCCGTAGTGCTCGATGTAGTTGACCGTTTCAAGCAGGATGATGCCCATGGCCGCAGCTGCAAGAAAAGGTACGAGCGCCCCGGGAGCCACGAGCCAAAATCCGAAAAGCATGAGTGCCTCTGCCGCACAAAGCAGCGCCATAAGTGCTGGCTTCAGGCGCCAGGCGGTTTGCCATACGCCCACAATGCTTCGAAACCAAAAGGCATACAGCACCTCGCCGTAGCGCGCTGTCGACGCATCTTCAGGAGTTGCCACATTTTTGTGGTGGCCCAAGTTGTGGTCGATAAAAAACTGTCCATAAAGCGTGGTGACCAGCAAACCCTGAGCAAGCCGTTGGTAGGTGGCGTTCGGACGGTGGCCCAGTTCGTGGGCGACGTTGATGGCTAAGGTTCCGCACGAGACGCCCATCGCCGTAATATGGCCAACCAACGAGGTGAGGTCGCCAGCGGCGCGGTCTTCGGGCACCACCATTACAAAGAGTGCAATCGCACCGAGGTGAAGCGGAATTTGGACCAGCACAAGCGCGTCGTACCACGGTTGACGCAGGCGCTCGGCCCGTTGGGCCTCGCTTAGATTCGCCGCAAACGTGGGCAAAACCGCCTCGAGCAGTGGCACGACTCCGAATGCAAACCCCAGTGCCGCAAACGACCAAGGCCCGCGACTGAGAAGCCCGACGTAGATGGAAGCAGGAAGAAACAGCGAAAGCAGGTAGCGCAGTCCGGTCATGCATCCAAGATAGGGCGCGGCTCCCAACGGTCCAACACCTTCATCCTGAGGAACATTTCTTCGCTGTACCAGCCGTATTCTCTGGTTTTGCGCACCATGGGTGCATGCTCACGGCTTCGGTAGGCAAAGGCGTCGAGGGCTTCGGCGTTGCGCCACACGCTCAGGGTGGCCTGTTCGACGAGGGGCAGCTCCCCTACTCCTTTGCGGTACATCAGGTCCGGCAACTGATCAAGGTGGCGGCTGGCACCTGGAACGTTCCACCAAAAGCGAATCGCCTGCGACCACTTGATGCGCGCTCGGGTGAGCACGGCCACTTCGTCGGTTGCATTCAATGTGGCGAGCGTAGCCCCCTCGAGCAGATGTACTCCGCCCCAGCTTCCGTGGCCGCGAACAGGTTGGGCATTCCAACCCCACTCTTCTTGGGCCGAGGCGCGCCATTCCGCCCATCGCGCATCGCCCTCAAAAAACGCCGAAGCCTGGGCCTCAGTGTCCCAAACACCAAACCACGCATAGGTACTGAAGTCAGGCCAGATTGAAAATCCGCTGCCGGCACCGCTTCCGAGCTGCTTGGCGAAGCGAAGCCCGTCGGCCGACCACGGTTGACGCAGGGCAAAACCCTGAGAACCAAAGGCCCACCACTGGGCTTTGCGGCCCTGCCAGCGTAAAAATCGCACGGTAATAAACGGGGTACTTGCCATTTTGTCAGTTCTCTACGAAGGTAACGGCTGTGGCATGCCCCTTGTTCCATCGTGACCGCACTAAACGATTAAAAAATGGCTACAGGTAAAATCAATGTATCGGCGGACAACATCTTTCCCGTCATCAAGAAATTTCTCTACAGCGACCACGAAATTTTCCTTCGCGAACTGATTTCGAACGCGGTCGACGCCACCAAC
Organism: Cryomorphaceae bacterium; assembly: GCA_003451355.1. Lineage (GTDB taxonomy): Bacteria > Bacteroidota > Bacteroidia > Flavobacteriales > Schleiferiaceae > TMED14. The sequence goes on along the minus strand of DMDX01000011.1, from coordinate 14,679 downwards.
AAGCTTAAAACGCTGAGCAACCTCGGCGAATTCTCTGGGGAACTCGGCGACCTCAGCATTCACGTCGACGTTGACAAAAAGAAAAAGACCATCACCATCCGCGACCGCGGAGTCGGTATGACATCCGACGAAGTCAACAAGTACATCAACGACGTGGCCTTTTCGGGTGCTACTGAATTCGTTAACGCGTACGAGGGCAAGATCGACAAGGGTGCCATGATTGGCCACTTTGGACTCGGATTCTACTCCAGCTTTATGGTTTCAAGCAAGGTCGAAATCCATACCCGCAGCTGGAAGTCCACCGAAGACGAAGGTGCACTGTGGTCGTGCGACGGCTCACCTGAATACAGCCTCGACACCAAAAAGAAGAAGGACCGCGGAACCGACATCGTCCT
>DMDX01000011.1:12808-14073 GCA_003451355.1 Cryomorphaceae bacterium | reverse complement strand
AAGAAGTACGCCCGATTCATGAGCGTGCCCATCATCTGCGGCGAAAAGGACGAGCGCATCAATACCGCTCCCGAGGGAGAGGACGCGAAGTGGGAAACCAATAAAGTTCCCAACGTCATCAACCCCGACAGCCCGGCGTGGACCAAGAAGCCAAGCGAACTCAGCGACGAGGACTACAAGGCCTTCTACAAAGCACTCTACCCCTACACGTTTGAGGAGCCCCTCTTCCACATCCACATGAACGTGGACTACCCGTTTGATTTGACCGGAATTTTATTCTTCCCGAAAATCAAGCCCAACATGGAGCTGAACAAGAACAAAATTCAGCTCTACCAGTCTCAGGTTTTTGTGACTGACAATGTCGAGGGAATCGTTCCTGAATTCTTGATGATGCTGCACGGGGTTATTGACTCCAAAGACATTCCGCTCAACGTATCGCGCAGCTACCTGCAAGCCGACGGAAATGTTAAAAAAATCAGCGGCCACATCACCAAAAAGGTGGCTGACAAGCTCGAAGAAATGTTCAAGGCCGACCGTGCCGACTTCGAGCAAAAGTTCAAGGACATCGCCGTCATCATCGAGTACGGAATGGTGACTGACGACAAGTTCTTTGAGCGCGCCCAGAAGTTCAGCCTGCTGCGCAGCGCGGTGGACGATCAGAACTATACGGTCGACGAGTACCTCGAGAAAATCAGCACCCTGCAGACTGACAAAGAGGGCACCAAGGTGGTGCTCTATGCCTCGAACAAAGACAGCCAGCACAGCTACATCCAAAAGGCCAAGGCCGAAGGCTACGACGTGGTACTGCTCGACTCTCCGATTGCGGGGCACTGGATTCAAAAAATCGAGGGCGCCAAAGAAAAAGTTCGCTTCGCACGTGTGGACAGCGACATGCTCGACAAACTGATTCCGAAAGAAGGCGAGCGTGCGCACCTGCTGACGGATTCCGAAAAAGAGAGCCTCAAGGACTACGTCGAAGGCGCCATCAACGACAAGAACTACAGTGTCCGCGTCGAAGCGCTGGCCAGCGACGACCTGCCGATGATGGTGGTGATGCCCGAATACATGCGCCGCATGAAAGAAATGAGTGCGACCGGTGGCGGCGGATTCATGGGCATGGGCGACTTTCCTGATCACTACGACGTGGTGGTGAACGGAAACCATGCGCTAGCCGGAAAGATCCTCAAGTCTGAAGAGCCCGCCGAGCGCGACCAGCTCATTTTGCACGCCAAGGACCTCGCCCTACTGCAGCAAGGCCTGCTTAC
>DMDX01000011.1:7934-12508 GCA_003451355.1 Cryomorphaceae bacterium | reverse complement strand
GCACGGGGATCTTTGCCCAAGAGCTACCCCAGCCCTCGCCCAAGGCGGTGGTTGAGCAGCGCATTGGCCTTACCGACACCAAACTGACCTACTGGCGCCCGAGCGCTAAGGGCCGCGACATTTACACCGAAGTCGTTCCCGTTGGGACCCACTGGCGCATGGGAGCTAACGGCAGCACGCTGCTCGAACTCAGCACCGAAGCAACGGCGGGTAAGTTCTCTATTCCGGCCGGAACCTACAGCCTTTCGCTGATTCCGAACGACGGAGAATGGACGCTCGTCGTCAACACCGACATCAAAGGATGGGGCATCTATGAGTACACGGCTGATAAAGACGTGGCCCGTATTTCGGCTCCGGTTGAAGAAGGCGAGTTTGTCGAATCGATGACGCTCTACTGGGACAACTTGTCTACCGACGGCGGTGACCTGATCGTGGCGTGGGGTAAGCTCCGCGCACGCTACAGCTTTGAGGTTCCGACGGCAAAGCTGGCCAAGGCCAACCTAGAAAAGGCCGTAAGTGATCCGAATGCCGCATGGACCGTGTGGCGGAATGCGGCGCGCTACGCCTCAGACCAGGGAATGCCCGAAGCCGAGAAGTGGGCGGCTAAGGCCTGCGAGCTCAAGGCCGACAACTGGTACGTGCACTACCTCTACGCCCAAATTCTCGCCAAAAACAGCAAGACCAAGGACGCGATGAAGGCTGCGCAGGCATCGCTCAAGGCCGGACAGGCAGACGCCAAGGCCAACGGCAAGTCCTTCAGCAACGAAGAGGATGTCCAGAAGCTAATTGGCAGCTTGAAGTAGGATTTCTTTACGACTTTACAAGGGGCAAAAAGGCATTCACGCTTTTTTGCCCTTTTTTGTTGAACCAAATACCCCAAAACGCGGTTAAACGGGCATGAAGCTTCCACAAAACCTACGTCTTGCCGTTGCTGCGGCATTGAGCATCCTGTCGTTCAGCGCCTTGGCACAGGCCACCTTGCGCGGAACCGTAGTCGACAACGCCACCAACGAACCCATTCCCGGTGCCGTCGTTCGCATTGACGGCCGGACTGCCACGGGTCTGAGCGACTTTGAAGGCAAGTTCCGTATCGAAAACCTCGCCCCGGGCTTGGTGAATGTGCGCATCGAAGCCATTGGATACCAGGCCTACACGGCATTTGAGATTCAGCTCACCCGCGCCAAAGCGGCGGAACTTCCTGTACGCCTCAAAGAATCCACCACCCAGCTCGAGGAGGTCGAAATCACCGCCCAGTCCCAGTTTCAACGCGTCGACCAATCTCCCGTGAGCGTTCAAAGCATTGGAATCAACGAAATCCGCCGGAATCCGGGCGCCAACCAAGACATTTCAAAGGTGATTCAGTCTCTTCCGGGTGTGGCCAGCGGTGGAGCGGCATTTCGCAACGACCTCATCATTCGCGGCGGTGGCCCGAACGAAAACATCTTTTTCTTGGACGGAATCGAGATTCCTGCCATCAACCACTTCGCCACGCAAGGTGCGAGCGGCGGTCCGGTGGGGATGATCAACGTGAACTTCATTCGCGACGTCGACTTCTACACGAGTGCGTTCCCCGTGCAGCGCGGCGGGAGCTTGAGCTCAGTGATGGAACTCAACCTGCGCGACGGTTCCGAAGAAAAAGTCAACGGAATCTTTCAAGTGGGTGCCTCTGAAGTCGGCCTTACTCTGGACGGTCCGCTGTCTAAAAAAACTACCTACCTCGCCAGTGTGCGACGCAGCTACCTGCAGTACTTATTTGGGGTAATCGGGCTTCCGTTTTTACCCACCTACAACGACTACCAGGTCAAAATCAAGCACAAGTTCAACCGCAAAAACCAGATCACCTTCTTGAGCTTGGGTGCCTACGACGTCAGCGAACTCAACCTTGAGCGCAACGAAACCGAGGACCAGCGCTACATTTTGAACTACCTACCGTCCTACAACCAGTGGAACTATTCCATCGGAGCCAAGTACACCCACTTTGGACGTTTTGGTGCCACCAACGTGGTACTGAGCCGTTTCATGCTCAACAATGAATCCGAGAAGTATTTTGACAACGACCGCAATGGCGAACTGCTGCTGAACTACGGTAGCCAAGAAATTGCCAACAAGCTCCGCGTCGAGCAGCCCTGGAAGGCGAAAAACTGGGAAGGCCTCGTGGGATTTGGCGCCGAGCAACTCAAGTACAACACTTCGACGTTTGACAAGCGCTTCCCCGGCGGGTTTGTCCTTGACTACGATACCGAGGATGTGTACTACCGCGGTTCACTTTTTGCCAATGCCGTCGGAACCTTTGCCGAAGGCCGCATGAAGCTCTCACTAGGCCTGCGGACCGACGTCCTCAACTTCAACGAAAGCACCCGCAACCCACTTGACCAGCTTTCGCCACGCATCGCGCTGAGCTACAACATCAATGCAGATTGGACGGTCGACGCGAATGTGGGCCGCTACTTCCAGCTTCCGCCGTTCACCGCACTCGGCTATGTGGGCGCTGACGGTAGCAACGACACGCTTCGCTTCATTCAAGCCGACCACTACGTAGTGGGAAGCACCAAATTCCTTCCCTGGAACGCCAAAGCCAGCGTTGAAGGCTTCTACAAGGCCTACCGGTACTACCCGCTCCTGCTGCGCGACAGCATTTCACTCGCTACCCTCGGCGGTGACTTTGGGGTTATCGGAAACCAACTTGCCACGCCCACCAGCACCGGCCGCGCCTACGGAGCCGAGTTCACCTACCAGCAAAAGCTGTTCAAGGGTTGGTTCGGAATCGCCGCCATCACCCTCGTGCGCAGCGAGTTCGCCGACTTCTTTGGGGACTATGTACCCTCGTCGTGGGACAACCGCATGATCGCCACGTTTACGTTCGGCAAAAAGTTTGGCAAAAACTGGGAATTTGGCGGCCAGTACCAGCACCTTGGCGGAGCCCCCTATACCCCATTCGACCTCGAGCGCAGTGCGAACATTCAAAACTGGAACGTCTTTGGCCGTGGGCTACCCGACTTCAGCCGTCTGAATTCCGAACGATTTGGCGAATTCGACCGCCTCAACATTCGCGTAGACAAAAAATGGTTCTTTAAAAAGTGGAACCTCGACCTCTACATGGACGTACAAAACGCGTTGGCCTACAAGCTCGATGGACCAGCGTTCATCGACGTGGTGCGCGACGCCGAGGGCAATCCCATCCGCGATCCCAACAACTCCACTCAGTACCTCACGAAGTTCTTGGACAACACCCAAGGCATCGTGCAGCCGGGCATCGGAATCATTGTTGATTTCTAAGCTTTACCACATCAGTAGCATGCCCCTGCTTGACTGGATTCCAAAATGGGTCAGTTGGCGATTCGTAAAGGAGGTAATTTCTTCGAATGTTCTCGTAGCGCAGTATATCAGTGCGGTACGAATCCCTAAATTCTTGAATACTCCATCCTTCATCAAGTGCCTTTCCGAGTGTGTTGTTGCCCGCAAGTAGGTGGAGGAAGTTTCGGTAAAATCCGCTTGAATTTGAATTTGAGGCACTCGATTCAGGTTGCAGCTTAAAGCGTTTGGCTGCGTCCCAAAGCGGACGCCAATCAATTCCGTAAAGCCCAGCTTCATCCCGAAGATCAACCCCAAAGCACGTTTTTTCCTTGTGGGGTGGATTCACTGCCCCAATCTTCGATTTTGGAACGAACGAGAATATTGAATCACCCCACCACGGCGCCCCGTACACTTCAAAAGGGAATGCCGTTCCACGACCAACCGAAACGTCCGTTGCTTCAAAAAAGCACAAGGACGGGTACCAATCTATCGCATTGGGGTTTGGCAAATTTGGAGAAGGGGGCGCTTGAGGGTAAACACGCTCTCTTCCGTATGAATCCATAGGAATAACAATTAATTCCAAGGACGGCGCTTTTGTAATCCAACCTTCACCCTTCGCCATTTGAGCATACTCACCGGCAGTAAGACCGTAAAGAATAGGGACCGGGTGTAACCCAACAAAACTCTGGTAGTTTGCTGTATTAAGTACGGGGCCGTCAACCACATTTGCAAACGGCGTGGGACGATCGAGTACAATAAGCTTTTTGCCATAGCTTGCACAGGCCTCCATGACGTACGCAAGGGTAGAAACATAGGTATAAAACCGAATGCTCAAATCTTGAAGGTCGTAAACGACAACATCAATGCCTTCAAGGTCTTCTTTTGTCGGTTTTTTGTGCGAACCGTACAAGGACACAAGCTTTAAACCGGTGGCAGAATCACGAGAGTCATCAACTCTTTCTCCAGCCGAAGCAGTACCTCGAAATCCATGTTCAGGAGTGAACACAAAGCGTACATCAATTCCGTTGCGAACGAGGCGATCGACGGTATGAACACCATTGGATATTGATGCCGCATGGGCTACAACGGCAACACTCTTACCCTGAAGCTGCGAAATGTATAATTGCTCTTTTTCCGCTCCATACTTTAACGATTGAGAACTCAACTGCAGAGAAAAGAGAAGCAGAGCCAAAATTAGGCCCGTACCTTTGGTTATTATGGAATCGTTCCAGCGCATTCGTACGTCGTGGCTGCTCGGCCGCAGGTGGAGCTCGTCCAAC
>DMDX01000011.1:0-7805 GCA_003451355.1 Cryomorphaceae bacterium | reverse complement strand
CAGCCGCACTTCGAAGCCCTTGAACTCGATTCCGCCCAATGGATGCAGATGGCGTGGAAGGCCGGAGTCGCCACCGGTCCCGAAGGCATGGAAGGACTTCAGTGGCTCGGCTGGCAGCGCTGGAACCCGTCGTGGAGCGAGCTTATCACCGAAGGTTCCGCGCCCCAAGAACCCTACGACGTTCTGCTCAGCGAAAAGCTCAGCGGCCGACTTGGCCTAAACGTCGGCGACGAAATGCCCTTTTATGCGAGCCGCGAGGCCGGAGCCGCTCCCACCCTGCGCTACCTCAACGTCACGGGTCTGTACCGAACGGGGCTTGCCGAGTGGGACGCCCAAACGGCTGTCGGACTTTTGGACGGAATCCGCGCCCTGCAGCGTTGGCCCGACAGTGCACAGGGGACGTGGGTTCACTACGGTCCTGAAGCATTTGCCGAAACGGATTTTGAATCGCTGCGCAGCCAAATCCCGTTTACGCTTGAAGTGTACCGGCCCAGCGACGACCTTCCCGCGCTCTACCAGTGGTTGGACCTGTTTGATGCCAATGTAGCCATTTTGGCGGTGGTGCTCCTTCTTGTGGGCGCAGTGAACTTGGGCGGAACCTTGCTCATCCTTTCTCTCGAGCAGCAGCGCGCGTTGGCGTTGCTTCGCGCCCTGGGGTGGCCTTCGTCTCATGCGCCCGTGGCGCTGTTCGGAATGCTCGCCCCAATGCTGGTTCGCGGGGCCGTTTGGGGCATCGGAATTTCACTTTTAGCGCTCTGGATGCAGGACGTAACCGGCTTTATGCGCCTCAATCCGGACACGTACTATGTCGATCACGTACCCGTATCGTGGGATTTCGGACGCCTTTTGTTCTTGTATTTTCTTGTTTTCCTGAGTTTTACCCCGGCACTAACGCTTCCCTGGTTGTGGATTCAAAAAATGAAGCCCGCACGCATTTTGAAATCTGCGTGACCGCAGTATATTTGCAGCCCTTCTGGTGCGGTAGTTCAGTTGGTTAGAATACCGGCCTGTCACGCCGGGGGTCGCGGGTTCGAGTCCCGTCCGCACCGCCAGAAGTTTTGAAGCCTGCAGCAATGCAGGCTTTTTTTATTTCTAACTTGTCGAGATGAATGACAAAATCGGCCCCGCCCTACTGGTCCTCGGCTACCTCTTGATCCTCACGGCTGACATATTTTTTATGAACCACCTCATGGGGGCTCGAAATGTCTATTGGACAGGATTTACATGCTCCATGATTGGTGGCGCACTCGTTCTTTATAAAATCGTGCGGCGCTAGATCACTGTCCGCACTCGCCTGGAGTCCACGACTTCACTCCCGCGCACTGCGCTTCGCAATCGTTCCCGTACGTGACTCCGTCGCACCCACATACCGGATCATAAAGCATATAGCAGTTGCAGTCCGCAATAGGCTCACCCTTGCACTCAGGGTCTAAAGGCTTTTCGCATCCGAATACCAAAAGGCTCACGGCCATGGGAAGAATCAACTTCATGTTCATGCCCTAAAGATGCGGCAGAACCTGCCAAGGTTGCAGGTCGCACCAGTCGCGGCACTAAATTTGAATCGTGTGGTGCAACGTGCCTAAAGTTCCACAGCGGGCTTAAAGGCTTTGTATCTTTGCACCACTAAAATCGTAACCACCATGGCCTTAGAATTGACCACCGCTAACTTCCAAGAACTTGTACTTAACTCTGACAAGCCCGTGCTCGTAGACTTCTGGGCCGAGTGGTGCGGACCCTGCCGCGTGGTTGGCCCCATCGTATCCGAACTCGCTGACGACTTCGAGGGTCGTGCTGTAGTTGGTAAAGTAAACGTTGACGCTGAAGGTGACCTCGCCATGCAGTTCGGCATCCGCAACATCCCTACCCTCATGGTATTCAAGGGCGGACAAGTCGTCGACAAGCAGGTTGGCGTAGCCCCTAAGAACGTCCTGGCCTCTAAGATCGAAGCTCAGCTCTAAATCACATGACCGGAGTTTCCACGGCAGTCGTCCTCGCGGGCGGCAAGGGAACCCGGCTTGCTTCGGCCTTCCCGGACTTGGCAAAGCCCATGGTTCCGGTAGATGGCCTCCCGATCGCCGAACACCTCGTGCGCACCTACGCGGCACAGGGTGTTCGGCGGTTCATTTTTACCCTAGGCCACAGGGGCGAACAGCTTCGCAATCACTTCGGAGACGGTTCCGCGTGGGGCGTATCCATCAGCTACTTCAATGAAGTTGAACCCCTTGGAACCGCCGGCGCGCTCGCTGAACTCCAGTCGGAACTGGGCTCCGCCCCGTTCTGGGTGTTTTATGCCGACACGCTCAGCAGCATCGACCTCGGTCGCATGGAGGCATTTCACCGCCAGCACGGCGCAGATGCCACCCTGTTGGTGCACCCCAACGACCATCCCTACGACAGCGATTTGGTCGACGCAGACCCCTCAGGCCGCATTCGAGCCGTTTACGGCAAGCCCCACCCCGCCGACCGCGAGGTGCGCAATGTGGTCAATGCGGCGCTCTACCTCTTTGAACCGAAGTTGCTGAATCGGATTCCGCGCGGAACCGCCAGCGACTTCGGCCGCGACCTCTTCCCCGTGTGGGCCACGTCGCACATGCTTTACGCCTACTCGACCCCCGAGTACATCAAAGACATGGGCAAGCCCGAACGCCGAACCCAAGTCGAGGATGCCCTGCGCAGTGGCAAAGTCGAAGCCCGCAACCTTCGCAACCCCCAGCGCGCCGTGTTTCTCGATCGGGATGGGGTGATCAATGTGGATTCCGACCTGATTAAGCACCCCGACGAGCTGGTTTTGATACCTGGAGCCGCTGAAGCGATTCGCCTGCTCAACGCCAGCCAATTCATCACGGTGGTGGTCACCAACCAAAGTGTGGTGGCGCGCAACCTCACTGACGAGGCCGGAGTCGACCGCATTCATGCCCGAATGGAACGGCTTTTAGCGGATGAAGCCGGCGCCTTTGTGGACGCCATCTACTACTGCCCGCACCACCCGCACGGCGGATTCCCTGAGGAAAATCCGGCCTACAAGGTCGAATGCAGCTGCCGCAAGCCCAAGCCAGGCATGCTGCTTGAGGCCGCAGAACGATTCAACATCGACCTGAGCACTAGCTACATGGTCGGGGACTCACCCCGAGACATTCAGGCAGGTCAAGCCGCAGGCGTCGCAGCCACGGTGCGCGTGCGCACGGGCCACGGGCTCAAGCCCAGCAGCGCCGAACCAAGCGTTCAGGTCGACGACATCGCGGCCGCCGTAGCGTGGATCATGGAACGCGAAAAGTCCCGAACTTCGTAGAGATGATCATCAGCCGCACCCCCTTTCGCATTTCGTACGTCGGTGGAGGATCCGACCTCCCCGCGTACTACCGCGAGCATGGCGGGGCGGTTCTTTCGAGCACCATAGCTAAGTACTTGTACGTCAGTAGCCACGACTTTTTTGAATCGGGCCAAATCCGCACCAAGTACTCGAGTACCGAGACGGTCTCAAGCGTCGCCGACCTGCAGCACCCGCTTCTACGGGCCATTTTGACCCGCTTAAACATGGGTACCGGACTGGAAATCAGCTCCATTGCCGATGTTCCTTCAGGTACCGGCATGGGTTCATCTTCGTCGTTTACCGTCGGAACCCTGCACAACCTCATGGCCCGTCTTGGTCGTGCCGACGAAGCCACTAAAGCGTGGCTGGCCGAGCAAGCCTGTGGCGTAGAGCTCGGCGACCTCGGCGAACCCATCGGAAAGCAGGACCAGTACGCGGCCGCATTCGGAGGATTCAACATCTACCGATTCAATTCCGACGAAAGCGTAGGTGTCGAGCCCGTAGCCCTGCCCGATGCTGAAGGCTGGCTTCGCCACCTTCGACTCTACTACTTTGGTAATCAACGATCCGCATCTGCCATTTTGGCCGAGCAGAGCCGCCTAAGTGCCACCCGAAGCAAGCAAGAAGTCCTGCGCGATATGGTCGCACTCGTCGACCCACTCGCTGCCGCCCTGGGCACCAGCGATTGGACCGAATGCGGGCGCCTCATGCACGAAAACTGGCTCCTCAAGCAAAGCCTTGCCAGCGGAATCAGTGACGCCGGTATTCAGGACGCCTACCAGCGCGGCCTCAAGGCCGGAGCCCTCGGAGGAAAGCTACTTGGCGCAGGCGGTGGCGGATTCATGCTCTTTGTGGCGCGCCCCGAAGACCATCCTGCACTCGACGCCGCGCTCAGCGACCTTCGCCCCTTCCCTTTTCAGTGGGATTTCGAAGGTTCACGCATCATTTATTCCGACGAAAATCCGACCTTGCAGGTCTAATCCGCATTGCACATGACGCCCATCGAATACCGCAGCCTACTGACCCAAACGCTCGAGAAATTGGATATGGCGGCCGTCGAGCAACTCGTCGAGGTGTTTTTGGACGCTCACGCCCGCGGAGCCCGCATTTTTACCATGGGCAACGGCGGATCCGGAGCCAGCGCCAGCCACGCAGCCGGCGATTTTCTCAAGGGTGCGTCCTACGGACTCGACAAGCGATTCACTATGATCTGCTTGAACGACAATCTTCCGAGCATGATGGCGATCGCCAACGACATTGGATGGGACGACATTTTTGTCGAACCCCTCAAAAATTACCTGCAGCCCGGCGACGTCGTCATTGGCATTAGTGGTAGCGGAAACTCGCGCAACGTCCTCAAAGCGGGCGAATTCGCCAAGTCAAATGGCGCAACGCTTGTGGGCATGACCGGATTTAAGGGCGGCAAGCTCCGTGAGATCGCCGACCTCAACATTCACTCCGACGCCATGGATATGGAAGTGGCCGAAGACGTGCACATGGCCGTGTTCAACATGGTCAAGAAGTCCTGCATGGCCCGCCTCATGGGCGACAATCCGAGCATGGGCGGAACCTACGACGCCAGGGTTTCCTAGAAATCGTAATCTTGACGAAGTTCGTCAAGCGCCAGGCACGCGACTAGAACGGTTTAAGAATCCGTGCGAGCCACGCGGCACCGCGTGGACCCAAATCCACCAAAGGGCTAGGATTCAGCGCCGACACCTTAAAGTGATTTGCGAGGCGAAGCCGCTCAAGATCCGGAGCGCGCGGATTCTCGCGGTGCTCGGCGGCCACTGTGGCGCCACGAAGCGCCTCGTGCGTGCAGACCTCAGCCAATAGCTTCGTGAAGTGCTCAGGCTTATCCCTCAGGAGCTCATAGGGCAATTCCGCGACGCGGTCCCGTCCAAAGCGTTGGCGGTAGCCCTCCACGAGTCCGCCGACGTCCCTATAGCAACCGGGCCACGATGCGGACTTCCACTGCGTCCGCGAGGGCTGTACCAAACTTCGGCCGGTAAACCCTTCCTGAATCATTTGAGCGTAGATGCTTTCTTCCCAACCCTCGGAACGGGTTCCGACGAGAATCCGCGCCCCGGGAAGTGCCTCAGCCAAGCGGTCGGCAATGTCCCAACGGTCGTAGCCACCTGAAATGGGGTGCCCGCCCAAGCGTTCTGCACTGAGTGCGGGGAGCGAGGACCCGTCCCAGCGGCGCTCGAGCTCGGCTCGAACCGCGAGCGGATCAAAATTTAAGCCCCTCACCAAGGACTGAAGCGCGCTGTCGTCCCATGGCTGGGCCGAGTCTACAAGCTGCTGGACGCCAAAGGCCGGTACAAAAGCATGGCGCTGGAGCCACGTCGTACCGGTTTTGTGCAAGCCGATGTGGACGACGAGTCGGTCTAGCATAAACGCTTGAGGGTTAGGGCGCAGAGTTCGGCAGTTTCGCGCACGATGTCCGCGGCCGGACGCAATGTGTCAATGCGCGACGCCACCTGGCCAATTTCGAGTTCGCCTTCGACGAGGTCGCCCTCGCGCATGCCCTTTTTGGCACGCCCGCGACCGAGTAGCTCGCGAAGTTCGTCGGTAGAGGCTCCGCGCGTGTAGGCCTCGGCGACGCGCTCGTAAAACGGATTTTTAATCAAGCGCACCGGAGCCAGTTCCTTGAGCGTCAGCTGCGTTGCTCCTTCGCCGGCAGCGAGGACTTCACTTTTGAATGCGGCGTGGGCACTCGCCTCAGGCGTGGCCACAAAGCGCGAACCCATCTGAACCCCCTCGGCTCCGAGGGCGAGGGCTGCGGCCATGGAACGGCCGTCGGCGATTCCGCCCGCAGCCACCACAGGAATGCGCACTGCGTCCACCACCTGCGGAACCAGCACCATGGTGGTCGTTTCCTCGCGACCGTTGTGGCCTCCGGCCTCAAAACCCTCGGCGACGACGGCATCGACTCCGGCGGCTTCAGCCTTGGCGGCAAACACCGACGACGAGACAACGTGCAGGACCGTCCGACCGCGCTCCTTGAGCCAGGCGGTGTGAAGTTTGGGGTTTCCGGCCGAGGTAATGACCACGGGAACCTCAAAATCAATGCAGGACTGCAGGTGCTCGGCAATGTTCGGGTAGAGCATCGGAATGTTGACCGCAAACGGCTTATCTGTGGCCGCTCTCAGCAGGCGAAGCTGCTCGCGAAGCTCGTCGGGGTACATACTGCCAGAGCCCAAGGTACCAAGCCCTCCGGCGTTCGAGACGGCCGCCGCCAGCTCCCAGCCCGCGCACCAAATCATACCCCCTTGAATGATGGGGACTTCGATGCCGAGCAGATCGGTCAACCGCGTCTTCATCAGTGGCGTGCCGCTACGGGTAGGACTTGGCTGGCGCTGCGCACGTAGCCCCAAAACGGGCGGCCGCGAAGCGGAACCTCAGTTTGGCCCGGCGCCACCTCAAACCGCTCGAGTACGCGTCCGTCCACCGAAAAGTACTCGAGGACGTCTGCAGTTCCGGAGGCCGTTCGGCGAAGCGTCCATCCCTGGGGCGCAAGGTGAAGGGTCCAAGGCTTCAAATCCTGAAGTGGTTCGACACCTAGGCCGTTGAGGACGACAGCGAAGTTGGGGATTCCGTAGCCGACGAGTGAGTCGGGTGCCAAGGCCTGGTGGGCCGACATGCGGACGCGGTGAATGAGGTCTTGCGCACTGTATCCGTTGGGAAGCGTTTTGGCGGCCTGAACCAGGCTCGCCATGGCACCCGCCATGATGGGCGATGAGAAGCTTGTTCCGGATGAAGTAGCGACTTGGCCGTTCGAGTTCATGACGGCTGCGCCCAAGCCCCGCGCGGCCACGTCGGGCTTTATTCGGCCGTCGGCAGAAGGGCCTTGGCTACTGAAGGCGGCACGGATTCCGAAGACATCGACCGCTCCGACAGCGAGAATGGAATCGGCGTCGGCGGGAGCCGAAATGTACTTCCAGCTTGAGCTGCCCTCGTTTCCGGCCGAAATGCACAAGATCATTCCGGTGCGGGCCGCGGCGACGGCGGCTTGCGAAATCGGTGTAGTGCGGCCGTCCATATCGGCGTAACTGTGGTCGCCGATTCCGTTGTCAAAGGTGGTATAACCGAGTGAAGTGTTGATCACGTCGACCCCAAGGGAATCAGCTCGCTCTGCGGCCATAACCCAGTTGTACTCTTCGGCAATGGTTTCTGAAATCTGGTTTTCAGTTTTAAACAGGTAAAACGAGGCCTGTGGAGCCGTGCCCACAAAGTTGCCGTCAAGGTCCGCGCAAATGGTGCTCCACACGCTCATTCCGTGGCTGCCCACGTGAAAGACGTTGGTGTCACCATCGACGTAGTCGAGGGTTCCGAGCACGCGCCCCTGCTGCCATGCGCCGGTAAACGCGGAATAGGTATCGGCGCCCGTAAAGCCACCGTCCATGAGGGCCACCTTCACTCCTGCCCCGTTGAAGCCCGCATCGTGCAGCGCATCCGCTCGGATTTGCAGGACCTGGTCGATGGATGCTCC
>DMDX01000052.1 GCA_003451355.1 Cryomorphaceae bacterium | reverse complement strand
GGACTTCAATCCACATTCGTTCCGCGCGGTCTTAGATGAGATACCTATATTTGGCAATCTTAGCTAAGCCTTATCACCTATGAGTAGCAACACCCAGTCCTGGGGAACCCGGGTCGGTCTCATTTTAGCCATGGCCGGTAATGCCGTCGGCCTTGGAAACTTTTTGCGTTTCCCCGTTCAAGCGGTGAAAAACGGTGGTGGCGCGTTCATCATTCCCTACCTTATTTCATTTCTACTTTTAGGTATTCCGCTCCTCTGGATCGAGTGGTCTTCGGGCCGATTTGGTGGCTCAAGGGGCGACCACAGTACGCCGTTCATCCTCGACACCATGGGCCGCAAGCGCTTTTGGAAGTACTTCGGGGTATTCGGAATCTTTACCAATATTGCCGTAGCCGCATACTACACCTACATCGAGTCGTGGACGATGTCCTACGTTTTTCACTCCCTTAAGCAAACGTTTAGCGGGCTGAGCCAGTCTCAGGTGGCCGACTTCTTTACGAGCTATGTGGACATCGGGCACAGCACCACTGGGATTCCGTACGAAGCGGTCTTGTTCTATGTTCTGGTGCTTGCACTCAACACGTGGATTCTCAGTCGTGGCCTTGAGGGCGGAATCGAACGCGTCGCCAAAATCGGCATGCCGCTCTTGCTCATCTTTGGTGTTTTCTTGGCCATCCGCGCCTTCACCCTTGGTGATTCAGGAGCCCCATTGGGTTGCGCTGACTGCGACGCCATGCTCGGATTCAACTTCTTGTGGAACCCACAGTTCGACTCGCTCAGCAACCCCAACGTGTGGTTGGCGGCTGCGGGGCAAATCTTCTTTACCCTTTCGGTCGGAATGGGAACCATTCACTGCTACGCGGCCTACGTCAAGCCCAAGGACGACATTGCCCTCAACGCAATGGCAGCGGGTTGGATGAACGGCTTTGTTGAAATCGTCCTCGGTGCGAGCATCGTCATTCCGATTGCTGTGGGCTACCTCGGTCTAGATTGGGTCAAAGAGAATGCTGGCTTTGCGATGGCCTTTCAGACCATGCCATTCCTCTTTGGCAAGTGGGGTGCGGTCCTCGGAACCGTAGCCGGCGTCATGTGGTTTGGCCTGCTCTTTTTTGCCGGAATCACAAGTTCGCTCGCCATGGGCTCTCCATGGGTCGGATTCATGCAAGACGAGTTCAAGTTCAGCCTCAACAAGGCCGCTTGGTCGTTTGGATTGGTTACGTTGATCGTGGGTATGCCCACCGTACTCTTTTACCAAGAAGGGGTATTTGACCAGTACGACTACTGGGCCGGAACCGTAGGCCTCGTGTTCTTTGGCCTCGTAGAAGCCATCCTGTTCTCATGGGTTTGGGGGGTCGACAAGGGCTGGGATGAAATCAACCGTGGTTCCGACATCACCCTACCTAAAATCTACAAGCCCATCCTCAAGTACGTGACTCCGACCATCCTCATGCTGGTCTTTACGCTCAGCTTGATTTCGCCCAAGGGCAACGATTGGAAGGGAGCACTGACCAACGGATGGGAATTCGATTCGTCAAGTATTATTGGCCAGCTTCAAAACGTGGACATCAAGCACAACCGCGAAGCCTGGGCCAACTACTTTGAGTCTGAGGTTGCCGGGGTGGCCGACGTACAGCGCGCGGACGACCGCACTTCAGTGCGCATTGTGGCCGAGGACGGAAGCTTCGCGGCCTACGAGTGGCCCGCCGACATTGAGGTAGAGGTGTCTACTGGCCAAGTGGTCCGCGCCGGAGATCAAATCGCTACAGGATTCTTTATCAACAAGATCTTTTACAACCACCTTGCGCGCTTGCTCTTGGTTGCACTGTTTGTATTCCTTTCGGTGCTGGTGTTCTCGTCCAACCGCCGTCGAATTCAAAACACATAAGTCATGACAACTGCAGCATGGGCAATGATGCTCACCACCCAAGGCTTGGTCACCGTGATCACTGCGTACTTCTTCTATAAGGTGCTTCGTACGCCACCTAAGGGCGAGCCGGATTCCTTTTCACAGAACGATCCCGAGTAATGGGGCGGCAACCCAAACCCTGGGTTGCAGACATTGTATGGGCGGGGTTCTTCCTCGCCCTTTTCATTTACTACAAGTGGCACTCGAATCAAACGGCACCGGAACCCCCTTGGGCCTCTTTTCCTGAAGTGCCCCGTGCGGAGTTCACCGAACCCCAATGGCCCCGCGATCAGAAAAGGGAACGACGGCCATATGAATCCCAACCGAGTGATCGCACCCGGGCCGTGGTTGCCTCAGACACGGTGACCGTTCCATGGTTAAGAAGTCAAGGTTGGCCCCAATGGAAGGCAGAGGGCTTTGTGCGCGATCGAGAGCGCTGGGGTGGTGTCGATTCTGCCCTGTGTGCCCAATGGGACAACCGCTCAGAATTTGATTGGATTCTTCATCCGCCCAGCCCGCTCGACCTGAACAGCATTTCAGAAGATGCGTTTTATGCCCATCCGTTGTGGCGGGCGCATCAAGTACGTGCGGTGCACCGGTTCCGCAGCAGGGTGCGCCCGTTGCGCAACTGGGATGAGGTGTTTGCCCTGGCTCCCTTTGATTCCGTACAAAGGGTACAAATCACAAATTACTTCTACGTAGGTAAATAGTTGTACCTTTGCAGCCCAAAGAGAGGAGGTGTACCCATTATGTTAGTAATTCAAGTTAAAGAAGGAGAAGGTATCGATCGCGCACTCAAGCGCTACAAACGAAAGTTTGATAAAACTGGTACCATGCGCCAATTGCGCACCCGTCAGCAATTCACCAAGTCTTCGGTAAATCGCCGCAAGGAAGTCATTAAGGCCTCCTACGTACAAGGTCTTCGTTTGAAAGACGCCGAATAAGTTGGTCCGTGACCTAATTTAAGCCTCGAGAACCCTCGGGGCTTTTTTTATGCTCGATACATTCACCAACTACCTCCGCTGGGAACGTCGCCGTTCCGAAGCCACCGTAACGGCCTATGCCTCAGATCTGGCCCAGTGGTTGCTTTTTGCGGAGCACGCCCTTGGCATGCCCAATGCTGAAGGTGCGACCCGCTCGCACGTGCGCTCTTGGGTATCGGAACTCGTTCAAACGGGCTCCAATGCCCGGTCTGTAAATCGTAAGCTGAGCGCGTTGCGCACTTTTTACCATTGGCGCTTATCGGTTGATCCATCGGTTTCAAACCCTGCTGAGGGGGTTCCGCTGCTGCGAACGCCGAGTAGAGTTGTGCGGGCCCTTTCGGCCCCTGAAGTAGAGGCGCTGCTCGATTCAAGCGCGTTTGTGGACGATATGGTGGGTCGCCGCGATCAATTTATCTTACTTACGCTGTACGCTACCGGCCTTCGCCGTTCTGAATTACTCCAGCTTACGTACGGTCAAGTGCATGGAACCACACTCCGCGTGCTCGGTAAGGGCAACAAAGAGCGGGAACTACCCTTGATTCCCGAATGGACCCAGGCCTTGTCGCGCCACCGCGCGGAGTGGGAGCCGATTAGTGACCTTGTATTTTGCACGCCCAAGGGCAAAAAGTTGGATCCCCGTAGTGTGTATTCCGTCGTAAAGAGCTACCTTCAAAGAGCAAGCACTGCGGATAGCTTAGGCCCCCATGCCCTTCGGCACACCTTTGCCACCCACTTGCTTGACATGGGCGCAGATCTTACGGTGATTCGCGAGCTTTTAGGGCACGTAAATTTATCGGCCACGCAAGTCTACACCCATGCGTCGGTGGAACAACTCAAATCGGTCTACCAACGCGCCCATCCCCGCGGCCGGTAGGGGAGGCGCCCTAATAACTCCTTTTATGGTTACAGAAGTACGTGCGGTTCAGTTTAAAGCAAGCGATCGCTTAATTGATTTTACCCACAAGCGTTTAGAGCGCATTAACCAGGTCTACCAACGCGCCATCCACGCCACGGTCTTCTTTCGATTAGACAACAATCACCTTGCTGAGAATAAGATAGCAGAGGTTACATTACATATTCCCGGAGAGGATCTCGTCGTACGTAAAGAGGCGAGGACCTTTGAGAAAGCCTTAAGTATGGCTGTAAATCGACTCCGTCGAATTGCTCGTGAAGCGAAGGCTAAGGCAAAAAAGCTTCAGCGAGCAAAATAGGTATTGAAATAATCACTTTTTTGTCTACATTTGCAGTCCGTTTGAAAAAGCGGCCGTGCTGCACGGGCAGCAACGTTCTTTTTCTCGTTCTGCAGGGTTTAAACCCCTACGCCAGCATAGCTCAGTTGGTAGAGCTACTGATTTGTAATCAGTAGGTCGGGGGTTCGAGTCCCTCTGCTGGCTCAAGGCTCTGCAGAGCGTGATGTTTGTGTTCAAAACTGTACTATGGGAGTATCGCATAGTGGCTATTGCAGCAGACTGTAAATCTGTCGCCTAACGGCATCGGTGGTTCGAGTCCATCTACTCCCACAACAGCTTACCGCGGAAGTAGCTCAGTTGGTAGAGCATCAGCCTTCCAAGCTGAGGGTCGCGGGTTCGAATCCCGTCTTCCGCTCCACCGCCGATGTAGCTCAGGGGTAGAGCGTTTCCTTGGTAAGGAAAAGGTCGCGGGTTCAATTCCCGCCATTGGCTCAACGTTCACAGTACAGGTTTTATTAATCTCTCTTAACTCTCTAATTCGCAATGGCAAAGGAGAACTTCGTGCGGAACAAACCGCACCTCAATATCGGTACCATTGGTCACGTCGACCACGGTAAAACCACCCTCACGGCTGCTATCACTACGGTACTAGCCAATGCAGGTCTTTCTAAGGCTCGTAGTTTCGATTCTATCGACGCTGCACCTGAAGAGAAAGAGCGTGGTATCACTATTAACACGGCTCACGTTGAATACGAGACCTCAAACCGTCACTACGCTCACGTGGACTGCCCAGGTCACGCTGACTACGTAAAAAACATGGTTACGGGTGCCGCCCAGATGGACGGAGCAATCCTAGTAGTAGCAGCTACCGACGGCCCAATGCCACAAACGCGCGAGCACATCCTGCTTGCCCGTCAGGTTGGTGTACCCCGTGTGGTTGTGTTCATGAACAAGGTTGACATGGTCGACGACGAGGAACTCCTCGAGCTCGTTGAAATGGAAATCCGCGACCTGTTGTCATTCTACAAGTACGATGGCGACAATACTCCGGTTATCAAGGGTTCAGCTCTTGGTGGTTTGAATGGCGAGCCTAAGTGGGTTGACACCGTAATGGAGTTGATGAATTCATGTGACTCTTGGATTGAAGAGCCTGTTCGCGACAAGGACAAGGATTTCTTGATGCCGATCGAAGACGTATTCACGATCACCGGTCGTGGTACCGTGGCTACTGGTCGTATCGAGACAGGTGTTGCAAACACTGGTGACCCTGTGGATATCATCGGATTCGGTGACGAAAAGCTCACTTCAACTGTTACAGGTGTGGAGATGTTCCGCAAGATTCTTGACCGTGGTGAGGCTGGTGACAACGTAGGTCTACTCCTTCGCGGTATTGAGAAAAGTGACATCCGTCGCGGTATGGTTATCGCCAAGACCAACTCTCAGAAGCCCCACTCTAAGTTTAAGGCTGAGGTCTACATCCTGAAGAAGGAAGAGGGCGGTCGCCATACTCCATTCCACAACAAGTACCGTCCACAGTTCTACCTCCGTACCACGGACGTAACTGGTGAGATCATGCTTCCTGCTGGAACAGAGATGGTAATGCCTGGTGACAACTTGACGATCGAGGTAAACCTCATCGCACCAGTAGCATTGAGCAAGGGTCTCCGCTTCGCCATCCGTGAGGGTGGACGTACCGTAGGCGCTGGCCAGATTACGGAGCTCCTCGACTAAGAGGACTCTGTTACGGGTTTGAGGTGCCCCGGTTTCCGGGGTACCTTTTCTCGTCTACGGGTGTAGTTCAAGGGTAGAATAGTGGTCTCCAAAACCATTGATGGGAGTTCGAATCTCTCCACCCGTGCAAAAAGCTGACTAACGAACGAAACGAATTAAAGCATGGAAGCGCTCCGCTCTTACCTCCGCGAATCTTGGGAAGAATTTGCCCACCACACCACGTGGCCCACGTGGCTTAGTCTACAACGCAGTGCAGTTGTGGTGATAGTGGCTTCGTTAGTTTTTGCCCTCGTCGTATTTGTAATGGATAAGGGTCTTTCGACGATCCTTGACTTTGTCTACAACCTTTTGGCCTGATAAGATGTCAACAGAAGGTATGAAGTGGTACGTGGTCCGCGCGATTAGCGGCCAAGAGAACAAGACTAAAGCTCATATTGAGCAAGAAGTTCAGCGCACGGGTATGATGGCTCTTTTGGGCCAGGTGCTAATTCCGACAGAAAAGGTGTACCAAATCCGCAATGGTAAAAAGGTACTTAAAGAGCGCAGCTTTTTCCCTGGTTACATTATGCTTGAGGGCATTTTAACGGGTGAATTTGTACACGTACTTAAGAATATTCCAGGCGTTATTGGCTTCTTGGGTGAGACCAAGGGTGGTGATCCGACCCCACTGCGCGCTTCAGAAGTGAATCGCATGCTGGGTAAGGTCGATGAACTGGCCGAAAGCGCAGAGCAAGTTTCGGTACCCTTTGTACTCGGTGAAAGTGTGAAGGTGATTGACGGTCCGTTCCGCGACTTTGTGGGTACGGTTGAAAAAATCCTCGAAGACAAGCGCAAGCTTGAAGTAATGGTCAAGATTTTCGGTCGTAAGACTCCGCTTGAACTTGGCTTCATGCAAGTAGAAAAAGAAAACTAACGGTGTGAGCAACCGATAGCCAAGCGGAGCTTCCAACCGCAGCGGCACTCAAGAAAGAAAAGTAATATCAACAAACAATGGCAAAGGAAATCAGCGCGATGGTTAAGTTGCAGGTACGTGGCGGCGCCGCGAACCCGTCTCCTCCCGTTGGCCCCGCACTTGGTGCAAAGGGTGTCAACATCATGGAGTTCTGCAAGCAATTTAATGCGCGTACTCAAGATAAGCCGGGCAAATTACTCCCTGTAGTAATCACGGTTTACACTGATAAGTCATTTGACTTCATCATTAAGCAACCGCCCGTTGCAGTTCAGCTTTTGGAAGCATCAAAACTTAAGAGTGGATCGGGTGTTCCGAACCTCAATAAAGTAGGCAAGGTGACTTGGGAACAAGTCAAGGCGATTGCCGAAGACAAAATGGTTGACCTCAACTGCTTTACGATGGATAGCGCCATGAGCATGGTTGCTGGCACCGCACGCAGTATGGGTCTTACCGTAACCGGTACCAAGCCTCAAGCTTAATCCGAATAACTATGGCAACGATGACGAAAAAGATGAAAGCAGCGGCTGCGAAGATTCAGCCGGGCAAGCTCTACAACCTCGAAGAGGCTTCGGCCCTTGTGAAGGAAGTCTCCACTACCAAGTTTGACGGAAGTGTGGATTTGGCAGTACGCTTGGGTGTTGACCCACGCAAAGCCAACCAAATGATTCGCGGAACGGTTAGCCTTCCACACGGAACAGGTAAGACCATTCGTGTTTTGGCACTCGTTACTCCCGATAAAGAAGCTGAGGCCAAAGAAGCCGGTGCTGACTTTGTGGGTATGGACGAATACCTCGACAAGATCAAGAACGGCTGGACGG
Organism: Cryomorphaceae bacterium; assembly: GCA_003451355.1. GTDB lineage: Bacteria > Bacteroidota > Bacteroidia > Flavobacteriales > Schleiferiaceae > TMED14. The sequence goes on along the minus strand of DMDX01000052.1, from coordinate 4,672 downwards.
ATGTGGACGTAATTATTACGGTTCCCGCGGCGATGGGCAAGCTCGGTCCTTTGGGCCGTGTCCTCGGTCCCCGTGGCTTAATGCCGAACCCTAAGACCGGAACTGTCACCATGGAAGTGGGCAAGGCCGTTCGCGAGGTAAAGGCCGGTAAGATTGACTTCAAAGTCGACCGTTATGGCATCGTACACGCAGGAATTGGCAAGGTTTCCTTTTCAACAGAAAACTTGCGTGACAATGCTGACGAGGTCCTCAAGACCCTAGTCCGTATGAAGCCTTCATCGGCAAAAGGCACCTACATAAAGAGCGTTACGTTAAGTCCCACCATGGGTCCTGGCGTACCGGTTGAACCTAAAAACGCGTAAGCAGATTTTTACCCATGACGCGCGAAGAGAAAAACCAGCACATCGAGGACCTCATGCAGGTTCTTGAAGCGACCAGTACTATTTACATTGCCGACACGTCGGGCCTCGATGCGGAGCAAACTAGCGACTTACGTCGCGCTTGCTTCAAGGCTGACGTCAAAATGACGGTTGTGAAAAACGCCCTTCTGAAGAAGGCTATGGAGCGTTCGTCAAAGAATTTTGACGAGCTCTACGAAGCCCTCAAAGGGAATTCCAGCATCATGATTTCTGAAGTGAGCAACGCTCCTGCGAAATTGATCAAGGACTTCCGCAAGAAAGGCACGAAACCCCTGTTAAAAGGCGCTTACATCGAGGAAGCAATTTTTGTCGGGGATAACCAACTTGACGCCCTAGTCAACTTGAAGTCGAAGAATGAACTTATCGGTGAAATTATCCTCCTCCTGGAGAGCCCGATGAAGAATCTTATTTCGGCCCTTCAAGGTGGTGGTGGTCAAACCATTGCAGGCTTGCTTAAAACTCTTGAAGAGCGGAAAGCCTAACGATTACGCACTCAGCTTCCAACTTGTGCATTTGTTTCATTTTTAATCAATATCCCAATCATGGCTGATATTCAATCACTTGGCGATTCTTTGGTGAACCTCACCGTAAAAGAAGTAAAAGAACTCGCTGACTACCTCAAAGAAACCTACGGCATTGAGCCGGCCGCTGCAGCTGTTGCTGTTGCTGCTGGATCTGCTGCCGGCGGTGAAGCTGCTGTAGAGGAAAAAACTTCGTTCGACGTAATCCTTAAGAGTGCGGGTGCTGCAAAGCTAGCCGTAGTTAAGGTAGTCAAGGAACTGACCGGTCTTGGTCTTAAGGAAGCAAAAGATGCGGTTGACGCAGCTCCTGCTCCGATCAAGGAAGGCGTTTCTAAGGACGAGGCTGAAGCCCTCAAAAAGCAGCTCGAAGAGGCTGGTGCCGAGGTTGAGCTCAAGTAAGAGCCTCACCTAACCTATATGGTTTAGGTGTCTGGGGTCAATTTTGACCCCGGGCCCTAGACCTTTTCGTGTTTTCACAAGTTCCATCCACCAATTACGTCCAAGCCCCATGGCGCACGCACAACCGCGAATCAATTTTTCGAGCACCTTCGCTCAGGCGGACTGCCCCGATTTTCTGGACATCCAAATCAAGTCCTTCCGCGATTTTTTCCAAATTGATACCAAGCCGGAAAACCGCAGTATTGAAGGCCTTTTTAAAACATTTAACGAGAACTTTCCGATTACGGACAGCCGAAACCAATTCGTGCTGGAGTTCCTCGACTACTTTGTGGATCCCCCGCGCTACTCTGAAATGGAGTGCATCGAGCGTGGACTCACCTTCTCGGTGCCCCTCAAGGCGCGCCTGAAGCTGTACTGTACCGACCCTGAGCATGAGGACTTCGAAACGATTGTACAGGACGTTTACCTCGGTACGATTCCGTACATGACCCCCCGCGGAACCTTCATTATCAACGGAGCCGAGCGCGTCATTGTCAGCCAACTGCACCGTTCACCGGGCGTATTCTTTGGCCAGAGTTTCCACGCCAACGGAACCAAGCTGTACTCAGCGCGAATTATTCCGTTCAAAGGAAGCTGGATTGAATTCGCTACCGACATTAACGGGGTGATGTACGCGTACATCGACCGTAAGAAGAAATTACCGGTTACCACACTGTTCCGAGCGATCGGTTTTGAGCGCGATAAGGACATCCTCGAAATTTTTGACCTCGCAGAAGAGGTGAAAGTGAGCAAGGCTGGACTGAAGCGTGTCGTAGGCCGCAAGCTGGCAGCTCGCGTTCTGAAATCTTGGATGGAAGATTTCGTGGACGAAGACACCGGAGAAGTGGTATCAATCGAGCGCAATGAGGTGATCCTCGACCGCGATACTGTTCTTGAGAAAGAGCATGTTGAACTGATCATCGAGAGCGAAGTAGCCACCATTCTTCTTCACAAAGAAGACATTGCAGAGGGCGAGTTCTCGATCATTTACAACACGCTTCAGAAGGACCCCACGAACTCAGAAATTGAGGCCGTGGAGCACATCTACCGCCAGCTTCGCAATGCCGAACCACCCGATGAGGAAACGGCACGCGGAATCATTGACAAGCTCTTCTTTAGCGAGCAGCGCTACAGCCTCGGTGAGGTGGGTCGCTACCGACTGAACAAGAAGCTTGGACTTGACTTATCAAATGCGAATCAAGTACTGACCAAGCAGGATATCATCATGATTGTCAAGTACTTGATCGAATTGATCAATTCGAAGGCTGAGATTGACGACATCGACCACCTTTCAAACCGTCGTGTTCGTACCGTAGGTGAGCAAATGGCCAACCAATTTGGTGTAGGTCTTGCCCGTATGGCGCGCACGATCCGCGAGCGCATGAATGTTCGCGACAACGAAGTGTTTACTCCGATTGATTTGATCAACGCCAAGACGTTGAGCTCGGTGATCAATTCATTCTTCGGAACCAACCAGCTGAGTCAGTTCATGGACCAGACCAACCCGTTGGCTGAAATCACGCACAAGCGCCGCCTGTCGGCCCTCGGACCCGGTGGTCTGAGCCGCGAGCGTGCGGGCTTTGAGGTTCGTGACGTTCACTACACTCACTACGGCCGTCTGTGTCCGATTGAGACCCCAGAAGGTCCAAACATCGGTCTGATTTCTTCACTCTGTGTCTACGCCAAGGTCAACTCGATGGGCTTCATCGAGACTCCGTACCGCGAAGTAGACAACGGACGCGTTAAGCTCGAAGGAGCTCCGGTGTTCTTTAGCGCTGAAGAGGAAGAAGAAAAGGTCATTGCCCAGGCTAACGCTCCGATTAACGCGGACGGAAGCTTTGTCAACCCACGTGTAAAAGTTCGCGACAAGGGCGACTTCCCGGTACTTGAGCCGCAAGAAGTGCAGCTGATGGACGTGGCTCCAAACCAAATCGCCTCGATTTCGGCTTCGTTGATTCCGTTCCTGGAGCACGACGATGCCAACCGTGCACTTATGGGATCGAACATGATGCGTCAGGCGGTGCCGTTGCTCCGCCCTGAAGCACCGATCGTAGGTACCGGCCTCGAGCAGCAAGTCGCGAGCGACAGCCGCGTTCTGATCAACGCCGAAGGCGCTGGTACGGTCCGCTATGTAGACGCGAACGAAATTGTGATTGAATACGACCGCACCGAAGATGAGGACCTCGTGAGCTTTGAGCCTGCGACCAAGTCGTACCCGCTGATTAAGTTCTTGAAGACCAACCAGTCGACGACGATTAACCTCAAGCCGATTGTGACCAAGGGCGAGCGCGTAGAGCGCGGCCAGGTACTGTGTGAGGGATACGCCACTCAGGGCGGTGAGCTCGCGCTCGGCCGCAACCTATTGGTTGCCTTCATGCCGTGGAAGGGATACAACTTTGAGGATGCCATCGTAATCAACGAGCGCGTCGTTCGCGAAGACATCTTTACCAGCATTCACATCGACGAGTATTCTCTAGATGTTCGCGACACTAAACTGGGTATGGAAGAATTGACTTCTGATATTCCGAACGTGAGCGAAGAAGCGACCAAGGACCTCGACGAGAACGGATTGATCCGCGTGGGAGCTGAAATTGTTCCAGGCGACATCATGATCGGAAAGATTACGCCAAAAGGCGAGAGCGATCCCTCACCAGAGGAGAAGCTGCTCCGCGCAATCTTTGGCGATAAGGCCGGTGATGTAAAGGATGCGTCGCTAAAGACGCCTCCGGGTATCGGCGGTGTGGTAATTGACAAGAAATTGTTTAGCCGCAGCATCAAAGACAAGCGCCAGCGCGTTCGCGATAAAGAAGAGCTCGAGCAGCTCGACCTCGAATTGGCCGCGCAACTCGAAGGGGTTCGCAATGTCTTTATTGACAAACTTTCGAAGTTGGTCAGTGGTAAGACGTGCCAAGGAGTATTCAACGATTTGAATGAAGACGTGATTCCGAAGGGAACCAAGTACACCTTAAAAGTTTTGAATTCTGTAGAGGATTACACACACTTGACAAGCGGAACCTGGACTACCGACGACGAAAAGAACGTCCTTATCGACGCGCTCTTGCACAACTACAAGATCAAAGTGAGCGACATCATGGGCGTCAACCGCCGCAAGAAGTTCACGATCAGCGTAGGTGACGAGCTGCCCGCAGGCATCATCAAAATGGCCAAGGTCATCATCGCCAAGAAGCGCAAGCTCAAGGTGGGTGATAAGATGGCAGGACGCCACGGAAACAAGGGTATTGTCGCCAAGATTGTACGCCAAGAGGACATGCCGTTCCTCGCGGACGGAACTCC
>DMDX01000061.1:3078-3318 GCA_003451355.1 Cryomorphaceae bacterium | reverse complement strand
CAGCCTCAGCCACTCGTATGCGAGCACGATGACGGTCACGGGACTTCAAACCCACATGCTGCGCGCCCAGCGCCTTCAGGACAACCCATTGGACCCCTTCCCGCGCAACGACAACTTCGACATCATGCCCGACCGCCAAGTAGGCCAGATTTCGGTCACCGAATCCATGTCGCCGCTGCTCGGAGTCGACCTGCGCACCAAGACCAACGCTTCGTTCAAGCTGAACTACGGCATGACCCG
>DMDX01000061.1:0-2730 GCA_003451355.1 Cryomorphaceae bacterium | reverse complement strand
CTCGAACTCAAACTCGACGTCAAATTCAGCGATAACCAAACGGTAATTCGCCGAATTCTCGAGGATTTTAATCAAGCAACCGCCGGTCAAACGCGGACCACAATTAAGTTGACGGCCGACTACCGCATGAGTCGCCGCCTGACGACCCAGTTCTACTACGACCAGACGGTCAGTTCGTTCAAAACTTCGCAGGCGTTCCCCACCAACCAATGGCAAAGTGGTATTGCCCTGCGCCTGAATCTGGGCGGATAAATCGAGCCTGCGGCTTCCTATATTTGCGCTATGGAATTCCCAAGCAACGCACGCTACACTAAAGACCACGAGTGGATTCGCCTGGATGGCGACATCGCCACCGTTGGCATCACAGATTTTGCCCAAGGAGAATTGGGAGACATCGTATTCGTCGACATCCCGACTGAAGGCGAGACCCTCGCTGCCGAAGAAGTATTCGGATCCGTCGAAGCCGTAAAGACGGTAAGCGACCTGTACCTGCCTGTGGCCGGAGAGATTGTTGAAGTCAACGCTGAAATCGACGGCCAGCCGGACTTGGTTAATACAGACCCCTACGGCGCAGGCTGGATGGTGCGCATCAAAGTGGCTTCAGTGGCAGACGTTGAGGCGCTTCTCGATGTAGACGCCTACCGCGCTTTGGTCGGAGCATAATCCGCCTTTTTGTGCAAAAAATACTCCAGCAGCGCTGGTTTTGGCTAATGCTCGCCCTTCTTTGGGCGGGCATTGTCCTTTTTTACTCGCTGCAGCCGAGTGTGGAGTTGCCTGGAATCTTTCGCATGCTTCGCGACGTGGTCTTGCACTTTGCTGCCTATGCTGGAATCGCGTTTCCCTTAATGCTCTACAGCCGTTCCCAGGCGGGTCCTTGGAAGGTGTTTTTGTTAAGTTTCATGTACGGGTTAGCCGTTGAATTTTTGCAACCCATTGTCGCCGAGGGTCGTATGTTTTCGTGGTCCGATGTCGGTGCGAATACCGCTGGTATCGCGGTAGGCATGCTTCTTGCTCGATTCTTTAGAAAGCGTATCTTTAACCCCAAACACGACGTAGTATGAACCCGCGTAAAAATTTTGGTGCAGACCTCGATGCCCGCAAAGGCCTTTTTCTGCAACTTGGTCTCGTGATTGCCTTGGGCGTCACGTGGATGGCATTTGAATGGAAGACGTACGAAACAGGTCCGATGGATTTGGGTACACTTGAGGGCGTTTTAGATGACGAAGAAATGATCGTCACGAACCGCAACACTCCGCCACCCCCTCCGCCACCGCCCGCGCCGACCTTGGAGTTCAAAATTGTGGATGACAAGATTGACATTATCGAGATTGATTTAATCTCAACTGAAATTGACGATGATGCTGCAATCGACATTTTAGAAGTGAGTACGGATGACGAGGTATTTAGTTTCGTAAACGTTGAGAACCGTCCCGTATTTCCTGGTTGCGAAAACCTGCCTACTGAGGACGAGCGATTTAACTGCTTCAACTTAAAGGCGCGCCAGTTTATTGGCAAGAACTTCGAGTTCCCAGAGATGGCCAAGCAAATGGGTATTCAGGGTAAAGTATGGGTTTCGTTTGTCATCGACAAAGATGGCAAGGTGACTAACGTCAAAGTTGACCGTGGAGTAGATAAGCTCCTGGATGAAGAAGCGATTCGCGTCGTGCGCATGATGCCAAAGATGTCCCCTGCGAAGGTGGGTGGTCGTCCGGTAAAAATGAGCTACACGCTACCGATCAACGCACGACTTCAGTAGTCGAGCACCCACGTACACAACCCCGGGTCTCCCGGGGTTTTTTATTGCACCATCATGTCAGAATTTAATTCTTGGGGGCCGGCGGTCCTCGAAGCCTGCTACCGCGCTGCGGATGCCATTCTCGAAGTCTACGAGGGCCACAAGGACATCAATGTCGAAGTAAAGTCTGACAACAGCCCAGTGACCGCAGCAGACCACGCGGCGCACGCCATTCTCGACCCGGTGCTCTCTGCCGCCGGATTCCCGGTACTCAGCGAAGAGGGTAGGAGCATTCCTTATTCAGAGCGCAGTGCTTGGGATACATTTTGGGTAGTGGACCCGCTTGACGGCACTAAGGAATTCATCAAGCGCAACGGTGAATTCACGGTGAACGTCGCCTTAGTCCGCAATGGTGCGCCCATTTTCGGAATCGTGTATGCCCCCGTTCTTGGTTGGTTGTACGTCGGCGGGTCAGGGCTCGGCGCTCGCAAGTCCATGGTGCGCGTCACGTGGGATGAACTATGGGCCCACGCTCAGCAGCTTCCGGCGCGCTTACCCGAAACCGTGACCGTAGTTGCCAGTCGGTCGCATGCGAACCCTGAGACTGAGGCGCTCATTGCCCGCTGGGAGGCATCGCACGGCAATATTGAGCGCGTAAGTATGGGGTCTTCGCTCAAAATCGGATTGGTCGCAGAGGGCCGTGCACACGCATACCCGCGCGCAGCTCCGACGATGGAATGGGACACCGCTGCTGGCCACGCCGTGCTTCTCGCGGCAGGAATGGAGCTCTACGAACTCGTCCCGCATCAAGAACTCGGATTTCGCCGCGGTGCACCCCTGCGCTACAACAAAGAAAGCTTGCTGAATCCGCCCTTCCTTGCCTGCGCTGCCCCGTATCTTTGCGGGGATGCGTGACCTCGGGCTATTGCTCAAATTTCGCCTGGCCTTTTCGGTCGTGATCTCTGCTGTGGCGGGCTATCTGCTCGGCGCTCCTC
>DMDX01000044.1:6498-8446 GCA_003451355.1 Cryomorphaceae bacterium | reverse complement strand
TACGGGGTGATTTCGCTGGGCCGCGCACTCGAGGTGTCGAGTAACACCGGGGTGGTCAAGGCGATTTACCCGAAGTACTTGGCCAATCCGCAAGATTTTATCGACCGCCTGTACCAAATGGGATTGGGTGAAAAAACCGGTATCGAGGTCAACGGCGAGAGCAAGCCCTTTATTCCGCAACCGGGCAGTGCGAGATGGTCCGGCACGACTCTGCCGTGGATGATGTTCGGTTACGGGATTCAGTGCACTCCGCTGCAAACTTTGGTATTTTACAACGCGTTGGCCAACGACGGCAAGATGGTGCGACCCCGCCTGTGGGAGCGCACGATCGACCGCGGCCAAGTAGTGGCCGAGTCAGAGCTCGAGTACATCCGCACCAGCATCGCGTCCAAAGAAAACGTGCTGAAGGTCCGCGACTTGATGGAAAAGGTGGTGATTCGCGGAACCGCGTCCAACATCAAACTCGATTCACTCAAACTCGCGGGCAAGACGGGCACCTGCCAGCTCGAGTACTGGAACCCGGAGCGCATGGGCTACCAGGCGTCGTTTGCTGGGTACTTCCCTGCCGACAATCCGAAGTACTCGTGCGTAGTCGTGGTTTCGCGCCCGATTAAGAGCATGGGGTACTACGCGAACGTGTTAGCTGCTCCCGTCTTTCAGGACATTGCCCTCGGAATTACCAAGTTTTTGCCGGACGAAACGGTTCCGCCGCGCGGATACTGGAGCGACGGCCTCGAATCGACGGCTTCCAAGCGCGCCGAAGTCGCCACGTCGGCCTGGACGAATGCTTCAGAGGCCCTCGAGCGCGGAAGCATGCCCAACTGGGCCGGATGGAAGGGCGCCGACGCCGTGCAACTGCTCGAGAAGCACGGGTACCGCGTCGAAGTGCGCGGCAACGGCCGCGTCCGCTCGTGGTCTCCCGGATCGGGAGGCAAATCCATAACCCTCGTACTCGGATGAAGCTGCTGAAGAACCTTTTGTACGGCGTGCGCCTCGTGGACGTTCAAGGCAGCACCAATTTGGCGGTCGAGTCGGTTACGTCCGACAGCCGCAAGGTGCGGCCCGACAGCCTATTTGTTGCGGTGCGCGGAACCCATTCCGACGGCCACTCCTACCTGACGCAAGCCATTGCTGCCGGCGCGAAGGCGATCGTGGTTGAAGAGGTTCCGGCCGACGCCGCCCCAGGGGTCACCTGGATCACCGTAGCGAGCAGCTCTGAGGCCTACGCCCGAATCGCCTGTTCGTGGTTTGACCAACCCAGCCAAGGCATGACCGTGGTGGGCGTCACTGGGACAAACGGAAAAACCACCACCGCCACCCTGCTCTACCACATGCTCATGCACCGCGGAGTTAAAACCGGACTCATCAGTACCGTCAAGGTCTGCGTGAATTCCGTCGAAGAACCCGCCACCCACACGACGCCTGACGCGTGGGTGCTTCAGGGCCACCTCGCCCGCATGCGCGATGCCGGATGTAAGGTGGTATTCATGGAGGTGAGTTCGCACGGGCTGGTGCAGCACCGCGTGACGGGTCTGAAGTTCGCTGGCGCCGTATTCACCAATATTTCGCGCGACCACCTCGACTACCACGAGACGATGGACAACTACGTGGCGGCCAAAAAGATGCTGTTCGACGGACTGGGATCCGACGCGTTTGCCTTGGTAAATTCTGACGACACGCATGGCGAAACCATGCTTTTGGATTGCGCAGCGCGCACCCGAACCTATGCGCTCAAGCGTCCGGCCGACATCAAGGTAAAAATTTTAGAATCGCACCTGCAGGGCACGCTGCTCAGCATCAACCAGCGCGAGTGCTGGTCGCAGCTCATTGGCGCATTCAACGCCTACAACATGGCGGCGATGTACGGCGTGGCGGTGGAATTGGGGATTCCGGCCGACGAAGCACTTCAAGCATTGAGCGCGGTTCGCAGCGTCGACGGGCGATTCCA
>DMDX01000044.1:2393-6216 GCA_003451355.1 Cryomorphaceae bacterium | reverse complement strand
CTCGAAAACGTGCTCAAAACGCTGCAGGACCTCAACCAAGGAGCCCAGCAAATCATCACCGTGATTGGCTGTGGAGGCGACCGCGACAAGGGCAAACGCCCCGAGATGGCCCGCATCGCTGCAGACCGCAGCACCAAGGCCATTTTGACCAGCGACAACCCGCGCAGCGAAGACCCCGAAGCCATTCTCGACGACATGGAAGCCGGTTTGGATCCGGTTCAAAAGCGCCGCACCCTGCGCATCAGCGACCGCGCCCAGGCCATCAAGCTGGCGGTACAGCTCGCCAACCCCGGAGACGTCATTCTCGTCGCCGGCAAGGGCCACGAAACCTACCAAGAAATCGCCGGCGTCAAGCATCCCTTTGACGACGCCGCCATCCTCAAAGCCCAGTTTAACGACCTGTAAACCATGCTGTACGCCCTATTTGACCTCCTCAAGCCCTACGACCTGCCCGGCGCAGGCCTGTTCAGCTACCTGACGTTTCGCGCAGCCCTCGCCATCCTGCTCTCGCTGACCATCAGCCTGGCATTCGGCGGCCGCCTGATCAAGCTGCTCCGCACGCTGCAAGTGGGCGAAACCGTACGCGACCTCGGCCTCGAAGGCCAGCTCAGCAAGGCCGGAACCCCCACCATGGGCGGCCTCATCATCTTGGCGGCCATCATCATTCCGGTACTGCTCGTGGCAGACCTCGGAAACATTTACATCCAATTGCTCCTGCTTACCACCGTATGGATGGGCGCCATCGGTTTCACTGACGACTACATCAAGGTCTTTCGCAAAAACAAGCAGGGGCTCCGCGGAATCTTCAAGGTAATTGGCCAAGTTACGCTGGGCCTCGTGGTGGGAGCCGTGCTGGCCTTTCACCCCGATATCACGATTAAAGAGGAGCTTCCCGCGACCGCCCTGGACGAGCTCTACGGCGAAGTGGGCGGAGGCAAGCCCAAGTTTGGTACGGCCGAACAGCACTTGCGCACCACGATTCCGTTCATCAAGGACTCCACCTTTGACTACGCCGACCTGGTGTTTTGGACCGACGCGCAGGCCGAATGGGCGTGGTTGCTCTTTATTCCGATCGTGATTTTCATCATCACGGCGGTCAGCAACGGCGCCAACTTGACCGACGGCCTCGACGGATTGGCGGGCGGAACCTCGGCCATCATCGCATTCACCCTTGCGGTACTTGCCTACGTCAGCGGATCGGTCGTCTTCGCCAGCTACCTGGACATCATGTACATCCCGATGTCGGGCGAAATGATCGTGTTTGCCGCGGCCTTCCTCGGAGCCGCCATCGGCTTCCTCTGGTACAACACCTACCCCGCCCAAGTCTTCATGGGCGACACGGGCAGCCTGTCGATCGGGGCAATCATCGCCGTCTTTGCGCTCGCCATCCGCAAGGAGTTGCTGATCCCCATCTTGGCCGGAATCTTTTTGGTCGAAAACCTCAGCGTGGTACTTCAAGTGGCTTACTTCAAGTACACCAAAAAGAAGTACGGCGAGGGCCGACGCATCTTCTTGATGTCTCCGCTGCACCACCACTACCAAAAAAAGGGACTTCACGAATCCAAAATCGTGACGCGTTTCTGGATTTCGGGCATCTTCTTGGCCATTTTCACCCTCATTACCCTCAAACTCCGCTAGTCCCGTGCGCGCTGTACTCCCCCATCGGATCGCCGTGCTCGGCGGCGGCGAAAGCGGAATCGGAGCCGCCCTGCTCGCCGCACACCGCGGCGTGGACGTCTTTTTGAGCGAGGGCAAAACCCTTGGTCCCGGCTTCCGCGCTGAGTTGGAAGCCGCAGGGATTCCGTTCGAAGAAGGCCAGCACAGCATTGACCAGTTGCTCACCGCAGATGCGGTGGTGAAAAGCCCGGGGATTCCGCCCAGCCACCCTGTTGTGGCCGCGCTCAAGCAGGCCGGCGTACCCATTTGGTCGGACATCGAGTGGTTCTACCAAAACTGCCCAACCGACGCCAAAATCGCCGCTATTACAGGTAGCAACGGCAAAACCACGACTACGAGCTGGCTCGGCCATATTTTGCGCCAAGCCGGAGCCAACGTTCAGGTGGGCGGCAACATCGGGGTGGGCGCAGGCCGCCTGCTCTTGGAGCCCGACGCCGACGTCTACGTCCTTGAGGTTTCGAGCTACCAACTCGAGGACTGCCCGAGCTTTCGCCCCGACGTGGCCGTGCTCACCAACATTACGCCCGACCACCTGGACCGCTACGGAAGCCTCGAGGACTACGCCGAGACCAAGTTTGCCATCGCGCAGCACCAGCGCAGCGAAGACGCCTTTGTCTTCTATGGCGAAGACCCCATTAGCCAGCGCTACCTCGAGCGCGTGGCCGCCAACCTCTACCCCATCTACACCTCTGAACCAGCTGAAATGCCGGCCCAAGGTGCTGCCCCCATACCCCCTCGGTACCTAATAAGAACTGCGAATACAGATATGACCATCGACGAACTCGCCCTGCAGGGCAAACACAATACATTCAACGCACTGGCCGCCGGCCTTTCAGCGCGCCTCCTTCAGGTTCGCGACGAAGCAATTCGCGAATCGCTCGCGCACTTTGAGGGCCTCGAGCACCGTATGGAGTCCGTGGCCCACGTCGGCGGAATCCACTTCATCAACGACTCCAAGGCCACCAACGTCAACTCGACGTACTACGCGCTCGAGAGCATGACGACACCTACCGTGCTGATCCTGGGTGGTGTAGACAAGGGCAACGACTACAGCGAACTCTTTCGCCTTGTCGAGAAAAAGGTGAAGGCCATCGTCGCTATGGGAACCGACAACCACAAGATTGTTGAGGCGTTTGAAGGACGTGTTGGACTTCTGGCCGAGACGGCAAGTATGGAACACGCCGTGCGCACCGCCTACCAGCTCGCCAGCAAAGGCGACACGGTGCTGCTCAGCCCTTGCTGCGCCAGCTTCGACCTCTTTCAGAACTACGAAGACCGCGGACGCCAATTCAAAACCTGCGTACGCGCCCTCTAAACCATGGAAAACCAAGGCTTCAGCAAAATCTTTCAGGGCAGCACCCAAGTTTGGGTGGGCATGCTCTTGCTGTCGCTTTTTTCGCTCCTCCCGGTATACAGCGGCGGCGGAACCTTAAGCCATTTCTCATTTATTCTGCTCAGCTGGGCCGCCGCGTTCGCCCTGCACCGCACGCCCTACCGCTTTTTTGGAAGCGTCGCGGGATTGCTGATGGTCGTCACCCTGGGATTGCTGGCATTTACCTTGGCCCAGGGCCGAACCATCGGAGGCGCCAACGCCAGCCGTTGGATCAGCATCTTCGGTATGTCGTTTCAAACGAGTGCCTTCGCCAACGTCGTACTAATTATGTTCGTGGCGCGCCAAATGGCCAAGCGCAAAGAGGAATGGACATTTGGGCAGTCCTTTCGCAAGGTCCTTTGGGCCATCTTCGCCACCGTGGGCCTGATTCTGCCCGCAAACTTCTCTACCGCCGCACTCGTATTTGTGAACGCGAGCGTGGTACTTGCCTTAGGTGGATACCCGTTTAAGTACTTACTGCGCATCGCCGGAATGGGCGCAGCCGCGCTCGCCATCTTTGTCGCAGCGGTCATGGTGGCACCGGACCTCATGCCCAACCGAGTCCAAACGTGGAAGTCGCGCATCGAAACCTTTTCGGGCGGCGGAACCGAGGACGACACCTACCAAACACTAACGGCCCAGCGGGCCATCGCCGAGGGCCGAATCTTCGGCCAGGGCCCTGGGGGCGGACTGCACAAGCACTTCTTGCCGCAGAACAACTCGGACTTTGTCTATGCACTGATTGTCGAAGAATACGGTCTGATCGGCGGAACC
>DMDX01000044.1:0-2249 GCA_003451355.1 Cryomorphaceae bacterium | reverse complement strand
TGGCCCTCGGAATCGGCTACGCCATCGTCCTACAGGCCTTCATCAACATGGCGGTGGCGACCGGCCTTTTTCCGGTCACGGGTCAAACGCTTCCACTGGTGAGCGCGGGCGGAACCTCGCTCCTGCTAACCTGTGCCGCTCTGGCCATGGTCATTGCCGTCAGCCGCGGAAAAGGCGACGGCGAAGACGTCGACCCCGACCTCGCGGCCGCACTCGAAAACGACTGGAACGAATCCAGCGAACCCCTTACCCAAGCCAAAGCACCCAACCTACCCAATGGCTGAGCAACTGCGCATCATCATCTCAGGCGGCGGAACCGGCGGACACATCTTTCCCGCCGTCAGCATCGCCCGTGAAATCCAAGCCCGCTACCCCCAAGCCCGCATCTTGTTTGTCGGCGCCGAGGGCCGAATGGAAATGGAACGCGTGCCTGCCGCAGGCTTCCCCATTGAGGGAATTCGCATCGCCGGATTTCAGCGCAAAAAACTCTTGGTCAACCTAAGCCTTCCGGGCAAAATTTGGTCGAGCCTCAAGCGCGTCCGCGCCATCATGGAGCGCGAACGTCCGCACCTCGTAATCGGAACCGGCGGCTACGTCAGCGGCCCCACACTTTGGGTGGCGCAGCGAATGGAGATTCCGACCCTAATTCAGGAGCAAAACAGCTTTGCCGGATGGACCAACCGCTGGCTGAGCAAAAAGGCCGGCGCCATCTGCGTGGCCTACCCCGGCATGGAATCGGCATTCCCCGCCGACCGCATTCGCTTCACCGGAAACCCCGTTCGACCCGACCTTGCGGCGCTGGCCGGCACCCCCACCACCGAAGCCTTGCGCGCTGACGCCAAGCTTGCCCTCGGATTCGACCCCATCAAGCCGCTCGTACTCATCCTCGGCGGAAGCCAAGGCGCCCGCGCCATCAACGAGGGCGTAGCGGCCTGCGAAAACATGTGGCGTTCGAGCGACATCCAAATTTTTTGGCAGTGCGGACGCTTCTATGCCCAAGACCTCATCGCCCGCTTTGGCCAGGGCCGCGGACGCCAAATCAGCGCCTTCATCGACGACATGCCGAGCGCACTTCGCGCGGCGGACCTCGTCCTCTCGCGGGCCGGAGCCGGAACCCTGAGCGAGCTCACCTGCGCGGGTTCTGCGGCGGTGCTGGTTCCGTCGCCCAACGTCGCCGAAGACCACCAAACCCACAACGCCCAAAGCCTCGTGGCCGCTGGCGCCGCCATCATCATGCCCGAAATCAACATCGCCAACCTCTGTGGGCATGTGCACGGGATGCTGTACCGCCCCGACGAACTCGAATTACTTCGCGGCAACGCACGCAAGCTCGCCAAGCCGCACGCAGCGGCCGACATTGTCAACGAATGCGAACGACTCTGGACATGGCGCGCGTAAACGCTTCCGACGGCATTCTCGCGCTCGACTTTTTGGGCATCGGCGGCATTGGCATGTCGTCGCTGGCCCGATGGGCGATGGCGCGCGGAATCCCCGTGACCGGATACGACAAAACGCCAACTGCGCTAACGGACGCGCTGTCTTCAGAAGGTGCAACCCTACGATTTGATGAATCGCTCGAGGCCTGGAAGGTTCCCGCGGACGCGTGGATCATTTACACTCCGGCGATTCCAGCCGACCACCCGCAGCTGGTGGCCGCCAAGGCCCAAGGCCGCACCCTACTGAAGCGCGCAGAACTTCTCGGCCAGATCGCCAATGCCGGCATCTGCCTGGCCGTCGGCGGAACCCACGGCAAGACCACGACCTCGGCCATGCTCGCCTGGATCCTCAGCCAGCACCAACCGATTCAAGCGTTTTTGGGCGGAATCGCGACCAACTTCAATTCGAACTGCCTCCCCGGACCCGCCGAGGTCAGCGTGGTCGAGGCCGACGAGTTCGACCGATCCTTTTTGCACCTACACCCCAGCGCCGCCGTGATCACCAGCACCGACGCCGACCACCTCGACATTTACGGCGAAGCCGACTCCGTGGTCGACGGATTCAGGGCCTTTGCCGGGCAGGTCAAGGGACCGCTGTTTGCGGGCCCGGGCTGCGCCGACCTAGCCGGAGCCGAGTCCTACGGACGCCCCGGCGACCGCTACACCTACCGCGGCGTGCGCCTCGAGGGCGGCGTTCAGGCCTTCACCCTCGTGCTCGACGGAACCGAGATCGCCACCCACGCCGGGCTCCCCGGGTTGCACAACGTCGAGAACGCAGTTGCTGCTGCGGCGCTGGCCCACGCAGTGGGCATG
>DMDX01000072.1 GCA_003451355.1 Cryomorphaceae bacterium | reverse complement strand
TGCCAGGCGGCGCGCGACATGGGGGTTAGTGTGGGGCCGGGCCGCGGATCCGCAGCAGGTTCTGCAGTGGCCTACGCCACAGGGATTACGAACGTGGACCCGATCACGTACAACCTTCTGTTCGAACGTTTTTTGAATCCGGACCGAGTCAGCTTGCCTGATATTGATATTGACTTCGACGACCGGGGTCGCGACAAGGTGATTCAGTACGTCATTGACAAGTACGGATCCAATCAGGTGGCGCAGATTATCACCTACGGATCGATGGCGGCGAAGTCGGCCATCAAGGATGCGGGGCGGGCACTTGACCTTCCGTTTGACGAGGCAGACCGACTAACCAAATCAGTCCCCGACAACTCGAGCTTGCCGGTCATTCTCGATTCGGACGATGCCACGATCCGCGAAAAGTTCCGCAACGAAGACTACGACAAGGCAGTGGCGCTGCGCGAAATGGCCAAGGGCAACGACCTCAAGGCAGCGACGCTGCAGCAGGCCAAGGTGCTTGAGGGATCGCTGCGCAACACGGGCATTCACGCCTGCGGAGTCATCATTACGCCGAGCGACATTCGCGAGCTGATTCCGGTGGCCACGGCCAAAGACAGCACGATGTGGACGACCCAGTTCGACAACGCCGTGGTCGAGTCTGCGGGCCTACTCAAGATGGACTTCTTGGGCCTTAAAACGCTTACGCTGATCAAAGACAGCCTCGAGCTCGTGCGCAAGCGCCACGGCGTTGAGATTGATATTGAGGCGATTCCGCTCGACGATACCGCCACCTACGAGCTCTTTCAACGCGGAGACACCGTCGGCATCTTTCAGTACGAATCGCCCGGGATGCAAAAGCACCTCAAAGACCTCAAGCCCACGGTGTTTGGCGACCTGATCGCCATGAATGCCCTGTACCGTCCGGGTCCGATCGAGTACATTCCGAGTTTTATTCGCCGAAAGCACGGAACCGAGGCCATAGCCTACGACCTCGCCGACATGGAGGAAAACCTCCGCGAGACCTACGGAATCACCGTCTATCAGGAGCAGGTGATGCTGCTGTCGCAGAAGCTCGCCGGCTTTACCAAGGGCCAGGCCGACATGCTCCGCAAGGCGATGGGTAAAAAGATCAAGGCGGTACTCGACCAAATGAAGCCCCAGTTTGTTCAGGGCGGCATCGAGCGCGGCCACGCCGAACCCATTCTCGAGAAGATTTGGAAGGACTGGGAGGCCTTTGCCTCGTACGCCTTCAACAAGTCGCACTCGACCTGCTACGCCTGGATCGCCTACCAAACGGCCTACCTGAAGGCGCACTACCCGGCCGAGTACATGGCTTCTGTGCTGTCCAACAACATGAGCGACATCAAGCAAGTGACGTTCTTTATGGAGGAGTGCCGGCGCATGAAGCTTCCGGTCCTTGGCCCGGACATCAATGAATCGGAGGGTCCATTTACGGTCAACCGCGAGGGCGCAATTCGATTCGGATTGCTCGGAATGAAAGGGGTAGGGGCCGCAGCCGTGGACTTTTTGCTCCAGGACCGCGCCGTAAACGGTCCGTACACGAGCGTGTTTGACGCCGCCCGCCGCCTCGACCTTCGGGTCGTCAACAAAGGAACCTGGGAATCCCTTGCCCTTGGCGGAGCCTTCGACCGCTTCGAGGGCGTGCACCGCGCGATGTTCTTTGCCGAAGAATCCGACGGGCGGCCGTTTGTCGAGCGCCTCCGGCGCTACGGCCAGGCATACCAGGACCAGCTAAATTCCGCCCAAGTCAGCCTTTTTGGCGAAGACAGTGGGGTGGATACGCCAGAGCCGTCGCTACCGCAGGTTCCGACCTGGAACAACCTCGAGCTCTTGAAGCGCGAAAAAGAGGTGATCGGCATCTATGTGAGCGCGCACCCGCTCGACGCCTACCGCTACGAATTGCGCACCTTTCGCAAGCAGTCGGTGGCCGAATTGGATAACCTCGACGCGTTCGTGCAGGGCCGCGGCTCGCGCGACTTCATCGTCGCGGGAATCATCACCAACGCCCAAGTGCGCACAACTCGAACCGGACGCGAAATGGGCAGCTTTGTGCTTGAAGACGAAGACGGCGCCAACGAATTCGTGCTCTTTGGCCAGCAGTTCTTGGACCAGCGCAGCTTTTTTGTCAACGACCTCATGGTGCTCGTGCGCGGGCGCGTGCAGCGCCCCGCGTGGGCCCGAGACGACAGCCAGGCGCGTTTGGTGGCCGACATCACCAAAATTCAGCTGCTGAGCGAGCTCTTTGACCGCGAGGCCAAAGGTTTGACGCTGTTCGCCGCGGTTCAGGACATTACTCCGAGCTCGTACGGTGAGCTGGCCCAAATTTTGCGCGCCCATCCGGGGAAGCAACGCATTCAGTTTCACGTCGGTGACCCGGCAAGCCAAACCCAGCTCCGCATGCCGAGCCACGGACCAGGGGTTCAGGTGTCGCGCGAACTGCTGACCGAATTGGACCGACTTAATCACTTTCATGCCGCAGTGCGCCTTGATTAACATGAACCACATCTTGCTCGTTGGGCTCCTACTGGGTGCGCTCAGCAGTTCTGCCCAAAACGCCCTAGACGGGCAAGGCCGCCGCATGGGTCCGTGGACGGCCAAGTACCCGAATGGTCAAGTGCGCTACGAGGGTCAGTTTGATGCGGGGATTCCGGTGGGGCGCTTCACGTACTACCACGACAACGGGTTTCGCAGTGCGCAAATGGACTTTCGCGGTACCACCGGGGTCTGCCTGAGCGAGCAGTACGACGAAAAAGGCAAGCTAATGGCGCGCGGACGCTTCGGTTCCGACCGCGAGCGCGACAGCATTTGGGTCACCTTCGCGTTTGACGGGACGAAGCTCGAGGAGGCGCCCTACGCTGCGGGCAGGCTGCACGGCAGCTACACGATGTTCTATCCGAACGGCAAGGTGATGGAGCGCGGTACCTACGACTCGGGTGTAAAAGTCGGAGTCTGGACGCGCTTTCGCGAAACGGGCGCCAAAGAACGCGTGGCCAACTTTGCCGCAGGCCTTCTTCAGGGTACGTGGACCGAGTACGACGAAGACAACCGCGTCGCGGTGGTCGGAACCTACCTCAACGACCTGCGCCACGGCAAGTGGACCTATTTTGAGCGCGGTACGGCAGTGCGCACCGAAATGTACCGGCGCGGAATCCTCGAAAAGCCCGGTAAATAATGGCTCGGGTGGTCGTAGGCCTTTCGGGGGGTGTGGATTCTTCGGTGACAGCCTTGCTGATACAGCAAGAAGGCCACGAAGTCATCGGCATCTTTATGCGCAACTGGAACGACGCATCGCCCACCCTCGAAGACGAGTGCCCATGGATTGAGGACTCCAACGATGCGCTGCTCGTGGCCGAAAAGCTCGGGATTCCGTTTCAAGTGCTTGATTTGTCGGTGCAGTACAAAGAGCGCATCGTCGACACCATGTTTGCCGAGTACGAGGCTGGACGCACGCCCAATCCCGACGTGCTCTGCAACCGCGAAATCAAGTTCGACCTCTTTTTGGACGCTGCGCGTTCCCTCGGAGCCGACTACGTCGCCACAGGCCACTACGCCCGGGTAGACCAGACCGCCGACGGCATGTTTCATCTGAGGGCAGGCCTTGACGCCGGCAAGGACCAGTCCTACTTTTTGTGCCAATTGAGCCAGGAACAGCTTTCGCGCGCACTTTTTCCCATCGGAGGCCTGCAAAAATCCGAAGTCCGCCGCCTCGCCACCGAGGCTGGGCTCGTGACCGCTGCCAAACGAGATTCCCAAGGGCTGTGCTTTATTGGCCACGTGCGCCTTCCGGACTTTTTGCAGCAGCAGCTTAAGCCCAAGCAGGGCGACATCGTCGAAATCCCGCGGGATTCACCTGCCGTCGCGTCGGCTCCGCTGGGCAAGCCCTGGGGTTTTCAGCCGTCCGACGGGCAGGTCGTAGGCCAGCACCAAGGCGCACACTACTACACGGTGGGCCAGCGCAAGGGTTTGCTGGTGGGGGGCAAGCCCCTGCCGCTGTTTGTGCTCGCCATTGACGTCGTACAGAACGTCGTGTACGTGGGTCAGGGCGAGGACCATCCCGGTCTGTACCGCTCTGCGCTGTGGATGATGGACGTGCATTGGGTTCGTCCGGACCGTGAACTGGCTGCCGGCGCGTCGGCGCCCTATTCGGTGCGGATTCGCTACCGCCAGGTGTTGGTTCCGGCCGTGCTACGGGCTGCAGAGGGCGGAACCTGGATCGAATTCAGCCAGCCCATGAAGTCTGTCGCGCCCGGACAGTTTGCGGCGTGGTACGACGGTGATGAGTTAATTGGTTCAGGTGTTATAAATAATTGATTATGAAATATTTAATTGTATTAGCTTCAATTTTTGGTTTAAGTCAGGCCTCAGCCCAAGAAGCTCCCCGTAAGCACTGGGTGTTCGTCAATGAGTCGGCCATCGACTACAGCCAACCCCAGCTCGGCCCGGACGCCCTCGCGCGCCGCGCCGCCCAGAGCATTGCGCTGCGTCCCACGGACTTTGCGCTGCAGCCTGAGGTGGTCACCCAAGTACACTCCGTGGCTCCCGTGATCGGGCGCAGTCGGTGGCTTCGCGCAGTGGTCGTCGAGGCTGACGCGAGCCAGCTCGCCGCCATTCAAGCCTTGGATTGCGTGCGTGCAACCCAGCCGGTGGCATTGATGAAGCGGTCGCTTACGAGCTGTGA
>DMDX01000102.1:2819-6433 GCA_003451355.1 Cryomorphaceae bacterium | reverse complement strand
AGGACGCACAGTTTGTGCGCATTACGGCGGCAGGAGTGGCCGAAAGCCACCCGCACGACGTGACGATTACTGGAGAATCACCCAATTACAGCCGCTAGGCCTAGGGAACCGAAATCTTTTGGCGCCGCTCGAATTCTTGGTAGCAGTCGATGAGGCTTACCAAAAGTTCGTAGTCGGTGGCTGCATGGATTGCGCTCTGGTTGTAGCGGCAAAACAGAAGCACTTCTTCAATGCGGGCCTCGGTCAAGCCGGTCAGTTCAAAGAGGGCCTCGCGGTTCCGGCTTTGGGCTAGCTGAACGCGGTACTGGTCAGAGTTGACGAGCGCGGCAAGTTCACGAAGCTGGCGCGGACGGTTGCCGAACTGATCGTACAAAAAATCAACGGGGTTGGCAAGGGTAGGCGCTTTGGGTTGCGGAACCTGAATGGCGCTTCCGCTCGGGCGCGCAGGTTCCTTTAAGACGACGTCTTTAGGCAGGTTGCTCGTGAGTTTGTAGGCCGTGACGGGGACTTCTTCGAGCAAAAAGTTGCGCGGGGGCATGGTGACCCGAACCGAATCAGCATTGCGCGCCACGACGTACCGGTAGCCGAATCCGGGTCGACTAAACACAAGGGTGTCGTTGGCTTTGGCGCTGAGTCGAAATCGCCCCTGGTCATCTGTCGCGAAGCGCTCTTCACTGCGGGCGTTGACAATCATGACGTCGGGAATCCGCTCCATGGACTGTTCTTCGGTGACAAACCCCTGAAAAATGACGCGCTCTTGGCTGAATGCCAAGCTGCTGAAGAGGGTGAGGGCTAGAAAGAAAAGAAAATTCCGCACGACGCCCAAACCTACAACATTCATGCCTCGCTACGCGGGCGATAATCGCGATATTTGTAGTTCTATTCGCAGAAACCATGGCAGACGACAAGAAGGTTATTTTTTCAATGTCGGGAGTGAGCAAAATCCTCCCCAACAACAACAAGGCAATCCTCAAGGATATTTACCTCGGATTTTTTTACGGAGCCAAAATTGGCATTATCGGTCTCAACGGATCGGGTAAGTCCACGCTGCTCAAAATCATTGCCGGAATCGAGAAGAGTTTTCAGGGCGACGTGGTGTACTCACCAGGCTACAGCATCGGCTACCTCGAGCAAGAACCGCAACTGGACGAGAGCAAAACCGTAATTGACATCGTCAAAGAGGGTATGGCCGAGACCGTGGCCGTCCTTGAGGAGTACAATTCGATCAACGACCAGTTCGGATTGCCTGAGGTGTACGAGAATCCCGACGTGATGGACAAGCTAATGGCCCGCCAGGCTGAGCTTCAGGACAAGATTGATGCATCGAATGCGTGGGAACTGGACCAAGTTTTGGCCCGAGCCATGGATGCCCTTCAGGTTCCGGATGGCGATACGCCGATTTCGGTCCTTTCGGGTGGTGAGCGCCGCCGAGTAGCCCTGTGCCGTCTGCTGCTACAGAATCCAGACATCCTCTTGCTGGACGAGCCGACCAACCACCTTGACGCGGAATCGATTTTGTGGTTGGAGCACCACCTGCAGCAGTACTCCGGAACGGTCATCGCAGTAACGCACGACCGCTACTTCCTTGATAACGTGGCTGGTTGGATTCTCGAGCTGGACCGCGGCGAAGGAATTCCGTGGAAGGGCAACTACTCGAGCTGGTTGGACCAAAAGACCAAACGTTTACAGCAGGAAGAAAAGCAGGCGAGCAAGCGCCGCAAAACCCTTGAGCGCGAGCTGGAGTGGGTGCGTATGAACCCCAAAGGCCGTCAGGCGAAAAGCAAAGCGCGTTTGAGCAGCTACGACAAGATGCTCAGCGAAGAGCAGAAAGAGAAGGAGCAGCGCCTTGAAATCTACATTCCGAATGGCCCACGCCTTGGGACGCACGTCATCGATGCCCTGCACGTGAAGAAGGCCTTTGGTGACAAGCTTTTGTACGAAGATCTGAACTTTACCCTGCCTCCTGCGGGCATTGTCGGAATCATTGGCCCGAACGGTGCCGGTAAGACGACCATTTTTAAAATGATCATGGACCAGCTCCAGCCCGATTCAGGTGAGTTCAAGGTCGGTGAATCTGTGAAAATCAGCTATGTGGACCAAACGCATTCAAAGTTGTTTGCGGAAAAGTCGATTTTTGAACTAATCGCCGACGGTCAAGAGCAGTTTGAGCTGGGCGGTCAGTCGATGAATTCGCGGTCCTACTTGTCGCGCTTTAACTTTAGCGGAGCAGACCAATCCAAGAAGGTGGGCGTGCTGTCGGGTGGTGAGCGCAACCGCCTGCACTTGGCATTGGCCTTGAAGGAAGGCGGAAACGTACTACTTTTGGACGAACCGACCAACGACCTTGATATCAACACTTTGCGCGCCCTCGAAGAAGGTCTTGAGAGCTTCGCGGGTTGTGCGGTGATCATTTCGCACGACCGTTGGTTCTTGGACCGCGTCTGTACGCACATTTTGGCGTTTGAAGGAGATTCTGAGGTGTACTACTTTGAGGGGTCGTTCAGCGACTACGAAGAGAACAAGAAGAAGCGCCTCGGTGGTGGCGTAGAGCCGCGCAAGTTCAAGTACAAAAAGCTGGTGAAGTGAGCCAAGCACGCCCCGCCAAAGGAACCCGCGACTTCGCCGCAGCCGACGTGATGCGCCGCCGCCATGTGGTGGGCGTGCTTCAGCGTGTGTTCGAGCGCTACGGGTTTGCGCCCTTAGAAACTCCGTCGTTCGAGAACCTCGATACGTTGATGGGGAAGTACGGCGAAGAGGGCGACCGATTGATTTTTAAGATTTTGCGATCTGGCGACTTTATGAAGTCGGTGGCGAATCCGTCGCAACCGAAGGCCTCGGAATTGACGGACAAGGCGCTTCGCTACGACCTGACGGTTCCTTTTGCCCGCTATGTGGCCCAAAATGCAGGTCAATTGGCGATGCCATTTCGGCGCTACCAAATCCAGCCGGTGTGGCGGGCCGACAATCCGCAAAAGGGTCGCTTTCGCGAGTTCTACCAGTGCGACGCCGATGTAGTGGGTACTTCGAGCCTGTGGCAAGAGGTCGAGCTTGTGGCCATGTACCACCACGCATTTGCCGAGCTTGGTCTCGATGTGGTGGTTCGTGTGAACCACCGCGGTCTACTGGCCGGAATCGCCGAAGTAGCGGGGTTGGGCGATCGCCTGATTGATTTTACGGTGGCCTTGGACAAACTCGACAAGATTGGTCCCGACGGGGTCCGTGCCGAATGGCGCGAACGCGGATTTACCGAAGCTCAGTGTGATGCACTTGAGCCTGCCCTGCAGCCCATGGGTGACCTCAACGCTACGTTGGACCGAATGGCAGTGTGGCTTTCGGAATCAGCGGCAGGGGCTGCTGCGGTCGAAGAGCTTCGTTGGCTTGTAACGCGGGCACGTGCCACGGGTCGCTTGGAGCTCGACGTCACCTTGGCCCGGGGGCTGAACTACTACACGGGCTGCATTTTTGAAGTGCAAGCACTTGGAGTTGCCATGGGCAGCGTCGGCGGTGGAGGTCGCTACGACAACCTTACCGGTATTTTTGGCGTTCCGGGGCTTAGTGGGGTCGGAATCAGTTTTGGTCTGGACCGCATCGTACTCTGCCTCGAGGAACTCGGC
>DMDX01000102.1:0-2598 GCA_003451355.1 Cryomorphaceae bacterium | reverse complement strand
ATCAAAAAGCAGTTTGACTACGCTGAAAAAATCGGTGCAGGTTACGCGGTGATGGCCGGAGCTCAAGAGCAAGCTTCCCAGTCCATTCAGGTCAAAAACCTGCGGTCGGGCGAACAGTTGAGTGTCGCCTTGGCCGATTTGGCGGGGTTTGCGTGGTGAGTTACTTCCAACGCGCTCGAAACGCTCCGTCGGCGTCGTAGTCGGATGCTTGTTTGGCGGTATTGAAGCGGCGAACGGGGCGCGGATCATTGCCAACGCCCGCGATATAGGCCCAATTGGCCCAGTTGCTCGCGGGGTCGTAGTCAAGGAGTTGCGATTCAAAGTAGGATGCGCCGTGCCTCCAGTCCATGCCGAGGTCGTGAATGAGGTAGGACGCCATGTTTTGCCGCGCGCGGTTGCTGCTGAATCCTGTTTCGGCGAGTTCGCGCATGCCTGCGTCGACAAATTCATCGCCGGTGGTGCCGTCCACCCAGCGTTGAAAGGCCTTTGCGTTGAATCCGTTTTTGGGCGGAACCTCTCGAAATCCCTGCTTCTGAAACAGCTTAGGTCCAGCGGTATAGGCGACCCACTGAAAGTACTCGCGCCACAGCAGTTCGACGCGTATCCATTCCACATCTGGACTCCCGCCGAGCTCGTCCTCGAGGTCAAGGCAGGTTTGCCAAATTCGCTGTGGGCTCAGAGCGCCCGAGGCAAGCCAGGGTGAAAATTTCGTCGAAAACTCGGTTCCAAGAAGCCCATTGCGCCTAGTCTTGTACACGGCGGCTCCATTCGGATTGCGTGCATAGGCCTCGAGCCGAGCGAGTGCGGAGGCTTCACCGGCGTGAAACGGAAAGGACTCGCTCGACGAAGTAGGGCTGTGGTCGCTCGGTGCAGTCTGTGGCAGGTCTAAATCAAACGAGAGCACTTCTCGTTCGACACGGTGCCGAAATGGGGTGAACGTGGACGGAAGCCGATCCAAGCCGCCGGGGACTTCGCCCGGGGTGAGTAGGGTATGGGTCCAAAAGGCCCGCGTTGGAATTCCAAGCGCGTTCACTTCGGATTCCCGCTGCCGTTCTTCGGTGGCCACGGCACGGCTGAACAGCAGGGTGTGCGGCCGGTTGGCACGCAACCAATCGGTGATGCTTCCAGGGGTGTGCTGCAGCGCTACCCCATGGGATTCTAACTCGTGGCCAAGGGCACTGAGTCCTTCGCGAATCCATTCGGTGCGCCGTGGGCTTAGGCGCGGAATTCCTCCGAGACCTTTTGCTTGATCAAGGTGGTTCCATGCGTACACTGCACACAGTTCTTGGCCTGTAGCTTCCGCGAGTTCGCGGGCGGAATCCCAGCAGATGTTGTCGCTCAGTCGCTGGTCGTGACGTACCCACCAAGCAATCATAATGAATTTACATTAAGTAAGTTATGTTCAGCTTGTTCAAGCAATGCTTCACGGTGGTCGGGCTTCATTTTGTCCCAGGTTCGGTAGACCATTCCCACACGGGGGTTGCGCTCGAGAAGGTGTCGGTTCCGCGCATAAAAGTGCCAGTACAGTGCGTTGAAGGGGCAGGCACGTGCCCCCACTTTTTCGGTAACGGAGTAGGCGCAGTTGGCGCAGTGGTTGCCCTGCTTGTGAATGTAGGCGCCGCTGCTGACGTAGGGTTTGGTTCCGACGATTCCGCCGTCGGCGAACTGGCTCATGCCCCGAGTGTTGGGCATTTCGACCCATTCGAGGGCGTCGATGTAGATTCCGAGGTACCAGGCGTCGAGCTCGCGCGGGTCGAATCCGGCCAAGAGTGCGAAGTTGCCCACCACCATCAGTCGCTGGATGTGGTGCGCATAGGCGGTGCGAAGGCTTTGGCCCACTGCGACCTGCATGCAGCGCATCTGGGTCTTGCCCGTGTACATCCAGTCGGGCAGGGGTCTCTGGTGGTTGAAGTAGTTCAGTTCGGCGTACTCGGGCATTTGGGCCCAGTAAATTCCGCGAACGTATTCGCGCCAGCCGAGAATTTGGCGGATAAATCCCTCGACGGCCGGAAGGGGGTAGGTCTCGGGGTCGCGCCGCCAGGCCGTTTCAGCCGCTTCAATCACTTCACGCGGATGAAGCATTTTGGTGTTCAGAGCAAACGAGATTCGGCTGTGAAACAAGAAATCCTGGCCTTCGGCGAGCGCATCTTGGTAGCGGCCAAATAAGGGGAGCCCGAACTGAATGAAGTGGTCAAGAAGCGCCAAGGATTCACTGCGGTCGCAGGGCCAAGGGAAGTCGTCGGCCAGAGCGTCGCCCCAGCGCGGGATTTCGTGGCGGTCCAGTCGAGCGTCGATCTCGCGGACGTCGTGGTGAGCCCGCCATTCGGCGGGAACGTGCTGCTTTGGGTTCCAGGACGCGCGGTTGTCCGAATCGAAGTTCCAGGTTCCGCCCTCAGGTTGCCCCGAGGCATCGAGCAATACGCCATGGCGCACGCGCATCGCCCGGTAGAACGACTCCATGAGGTAGGTCTTTTTGCCGGCAAAGTGGGTGGCCAGCGTGCCGCGTTCGGTGAGAAAGTGCTCGCTGGGGACGCAGGTTCCGATACCGTGAAGCGCTTGATCGACCCGGTATTCGTCGGGCTCCTGGTACTCAATCTC
>DMDX01000065.1 GCA_003451355.1 Cryomorphaceae bacterium | reverse complement strand
TCCACCGTTTGGGTCAGTGGGATCTGCCGAAGGGTAAGTTGGAGTCCGGAGAGGCCATCGACGAATGCGCAGTGCGCGAGGTCGAAGAGGAGTGCGGAATCGGCGGAATTGCCTTGGGGTCAAAGCTTTGCGAGACGCTGCACCGCTACGAGATGAAGGGTGTGGCGTACGTCAAGACGACGCACTGGTTCCGAATGAAGGTGGATGGAAGGCCCGAGTTGACGCCCCAAACCGAGGAGGGCATAGAGGACGTGCGCTGGATGACCGAAGTTGAGTGGCGCGAGGCCGCCAAGGAAACCTACGCGACGATTCAGGAGGTGATGCGCACCGCGCTGGGCACGAAGAGCGTGTAGTCTCCGCCGTAGCGAATGACTTCGCGCACATGGCTTGAGGCGACAAAGGCGTATCGGGCCCGGGTTTGTAAGAACACGGTTTCGATGTGGGGTTCGAGTTCGCGGTTGGTTTGGGCGATGGCTTTTTCGAATTCGAAGTCGGCGGGATTGCGCAGGCCGCGGACCATGTAGGTGGCTCCGATGGACTTGGCAAACGCGATGGTGAGTCCTTCGTAGCTCGCTACCTCAACGTGGGGCAGGTCGGCAAAGGATTCGCGGATCCAGGCCATGCGCTGCTCGAGCGAGAACATGTACTTTTTGTCGGTATTCACGCCTATTCCCACGACCAGTCGGTCAAAGAGTGGCGCGGCACGGCGCACGACGTCTTCGTGGCCGAGGGTGAGGGGATCAAAAGATCCGGGGAACAGCGCGGTCTTCATGGCGGTTGAGGGTGGATTCGGCGAGGTCCGTGGCAAAGCTTCGCATTGAGATTCCGGCCGCGGCAAGCTGGCGCGGAACAATGCTCTCGGCGCTCATTCCAGGGATGGTGTTGATTTCGATGAGGACAGGGTCGGTTCCGTCGGCGGGAAGGATGAAGTCGGCGCGCACAAATCCGCGAAGTGCCATGCCTTCGACGAGGCGCTGGGTGGCGCGGCGAACGGCTTCGGCGGCGGAATCTGCGATGCGGGCCGGCGTAATTTCTTCAGAGGCGCCCTGGTACTTGGCTTCAAAGTCAAAAAAGGCCTTTTTGGGAACGATTTCGGTGATGCCGAGGATGCGGATCCCGTCCGGGGCGACGAAGGCGCCGCAGCCCAGTTCGGTTCCGACGACGCCCTGTTCGACGACGAGTTCGTCGTCTTCGTTCCAGGCGACGTCTCGAGCCTCAGGCCATTCGTGGGCTGACGTGATTCGGGTGACACCGTAGCTGGAACCGCTGCGGCAGGGCTTGACAAAGAGGGGGTAGGTCTGAGTGGCTAAGAAGTCGTGGACGGCCGACTCGTCGGCTCCGCGCCGAAGGTGAACCGACGGCATCACCCGAACACCCAAGCGCTGGGCTACGGCGTTGGTCCACAGCTTGTGAAAGGTGAGCGCCGAGGCGGCGGGACTGCAGCTCGAGTAGGGGATTCCGGCTTGCTCCCAGGCCATGGCGAGGGTGCCGTCTTCGCCTGGGTGGCCGTGGATGAGGTTGAGGATGGCGTCGATGCGCCGCTCGGTTCCGTCGATGTCAATGATCGTCCAGGTGCGGTCGCTGAAGCGCAGGGGCAGACCTGAGGCGTCGAATACCTTCCAGCCGTCGCCGGGGTGCAGTTCGAGGCGCACGGGGTCGTAGCGCACGGGGTCGAGGACGTCAAACACGTGGCTTCCGCTGAGGAGCGAGATGCCAAATTCACTAGAGTAGCCGCCCATGGCTACGGCAACAAGGGGACGCATGGGTCAAAGATAGATGCCTCGGACTACCTTTGTGCCAATGGGTAATTTGTGGCTGTTTCTCAAGAGCAAGACCTTTGGGGTCAACGCGGTGCTGGCGCTGTTGTTTTTTATCGTGCTGGGCATGTCGGCGCAATCCATTCTCAAATGGGTAACCGGGTTTGGCGAGGTGCAAACGGTTCCGGATTTAAGCGGAATGAGTTTGGAAGACGCGCAGTCTGCGCTTGCGGAACTTGAGTTGGAAGGTGTTTTACTGGATTCCGCTATGTACCGGCGCGAGCTGCGCCCCCGCGAGGTGTACCAGCAGTACCCTGTGGCCGGAGCCGTCGTGAAGGCCGGCCGCCAAGTGATGCTTACGATCAACCGGTCGCGGCCCGAATTGGTGCGTCTGCCGGCCATTAAAGAGCGCACGTTGGCGCGTGCCGAACTCGACCTTCGTACGCGCGGATTGTACGTTTCAGACATTCAGTACGTTCCTGATGTAACCGACGGTTTGGTTTTGGAAGTGGAATACAACGGACGCCCCCTTGAAGCAGGCAGCCGCGTTCGCAAGGGCGCCGGCCTCACGCTTCGTGTGGGCATGCGGAGCGGCGACCTCACGCAAGCCGTGCCCGATTTGACGGGCCTTAGCTACGGCGAGGCCAAGGCGCTGCTGCAGCTTTCGGGCCTCGGGATCCAGTGGATGGAAGGCGATACGACGTCTGCAGCGATTCAGTCCCAGAGCCCGGTGAATTCAAATGGCGCGCCCGCGCTTCCTGCCCAGGCTAAAGTTCGCGTATGGCTCAAGTAAGAGCTTGGTTTGTGGGCCTTTGGCTGGTGGCGCTTGCGGCATCTGCCCAGCCCGTCGAGCAGGCCTTGGTGCCGTGGGGCGGGCCGGCAACGCACTCGGTTCAGTCGTTCAAAACGTTTTCAGACACCTTAAACCTGCCGCTGAGCGCAGGCTTCGACCACCGAATTCCATTGGGGTGGACCTCGCGCGGAGTGCAGGTGTCCCAAACCATGGCGCGCAAGCCCTTGAGCCTCGGAGTCGCCGTATTTGACGGAATTTCGGGCAGTGGCGCGCCCTACCGTCCGGGAGTTTTGTCCACAGACACGCTGGGCGACGCGCTGTACAGCCCGTGGTTTGCGGCTCCCTCGGGGGCGGTGCTCGGGTTTCGCGTGCAGCAGGGCGGCTTTGGCGACCCGTGCGAGTCCAGTGACAGTCTGGTGGTGCACGCCTGGAGCAGCGCCGATACCGCGTGGGTTCGCATGGGCGGAATCCGAGGCGGACTCGCCGACGACCGCTGGAAGGCCTACACGTTTGCGGTTCCGGCCAACGGATCCTCGGCCACCCGAGTGCGCATCGGCCGTCACGGAGCCCCTTCAGGCGCCTTTGATGTGTTTTTGGTGGACTACCTTGAGCTCAGCGCCACGCAGGGCTTGGGCGATTCCGCCTTGTTTGACCCGACGTGGATTACGCCTCCGGCCCGACTGCTCAATGTCTACCGCGAGGTGCCGTGGTTTCACTACAACCGCGTGCTGCTCGAGCGCGACTCGGTGCGCACGCCCTACCGCCGCAACGGTATTGTTCCGGT
>DMDX01000128.1:14385-14786 GCA_003451355.1 Cryomorphaceae bacterium | reverse complement strand
GCCCCCGCATTGTGCTGTGCAACGCTCCGCGCGACCGCCATCCCGACCACGGCGTGGCTTCGTCCATGGTGGTTGAGGCCTGCTTCAGGGCCGGGCTGCATAAGTGGGAATCGGTAGGCGAGGACGGACAGCCGCAGGTTCCGTATCGACCCGCGAACGTCTACCACTACATTCAGTTCTACGACCTTCAGGCGGACTTTACCGTCGATATTTCAGACTACATCGAAGCCAAAATGGCTTCACTGGCCGCCCACGCGTCGCAGTTTTACCAAGAGGGTGCCGACGGTCCCGAAACCGTCATCTCGTCAAAGTGGTTCTGGGAATCGCTGACCGCCCGCACCGCCGAGTGGGGCCGAGTCATGGGCGTGGCCCATGCTGAGGGATTTATTGCTCCGCGCCGA
>DMDX01000128.1:6910-14263 GCA_003451355.1 Cryomorphaceae bacterium | reverse complement strand
TGGGTGTGGATTCGCTTTTTTCGCTTCGGTAACCACAGCAAGATTAGCTGAGATTAGCTCGTTAGTTCGTTAGCTCGTTAGTACGTTAGCGAGGTTGGCTCGTTAGCTAAAATTAGATTTTGATGCCTACGTTTCGGTACAGCTGCATGAACTGTGCTGCGACCATTTCTGGCCGGAACATCTTAAGTTCTTCAGATGTGCCCAGTTCTGAGGCTGATGGCAGGCCGTGCAAGGCCGAGGCAAGGTCGGTTACGTCGTGCGACGAGCCGTCGCGGTAGGCGATTCCGTGCACGCTCTGGTAGACGGATTCGGGTCCGCCGCAGCGGGTGCTGAGCACGTGCAGCCCGCGCTCGCGCGCTTGACCCACCACCATTGAAAAGGTTTCGCGGGGGGAATTCAAGACGAGCACGTCGTGGCGCCCCATCTCGGACTCGAGGTCCGCAGGTGCCATGCGGCCGAGCCAGGTGCAGTTAGGGGTCGCGCGTACAAGGGGCTCGAGTAGAGGGCGATCAACCCCGTCGCCGACGAGGGTGAGGTGGTTAAGGGGTGCGCGCTCAGAATGGATCTGCCAGGCCTCCAGGAGCGGGCTAATGCCTTTGGTGGCGTCGACCCAGTCGCCGATGTGGAGCACGCGGCATCCGCCCGAATGGGGTTGGCGAATCTGGTGGGGCAGGGGAGCGGCCCAGCAGTTGGGCACGACGTCAACCCGGCCAATCGCAGCAAAGCGAGCGGCCAAAAAGGGCGAAACGGCGGTGCGGACGTTGGCCAGGCGGTGGGTCCAGAGGGTTCCGCTTGGAAGGTTGCCGTCGCCAAAATACTGATGTTCAGAGATTACGCGCGGCAGACGCTGGCCCCACTGCATGACGCTGCGCACAAAAAGGTAGGCGGTGTCGCCGCCAGAACCGTGCACGTGCAGCACGTCTGGGCGGCCTAGATTCAGTACGCTGCGGACTTTGGCGTTCCAGCCCTTAGGGCCAGGGAGTACTTCGGGGCCGGCCACGACGTGAACTCCGTCGAGGGGCAGCGGATGCTCGCTCCGACCAGACCAGACCACCACGCGCTGCTCAATCCCCGCATCGCGAAGGGCGGAAATGTGGCTGCGCACAAAGCTCCCAAGTTGGGGGTCGCCCTCATCGGGCCACATGCGCACTACATGGGTGACGGTCATGGGTCAAAGTTCGGTGGAATTTCATATACAATTGTATTCCCGACGTGCTTAAAAGCAATGAACTGCCCTGTGGCTCCACCCTTGTAGCCCTTGCAAAACCAATTCGGCACGCTATATTTGCCGCCCCAAACATGGTGATTGTAGCTCAGTTGGTTAGAGCGCCGGATTGTGGTTCCGGAGGTCGCGGGTTCGAACCCCGTCTTTCACCCTAAACGAGAACAAAGCCGAACGCCTAAAGTGTTCGGCTTTTTCTTTTGACGTACGCCATCGCACCCCAGTTTTTGCAATAATTGCTAGTGAAGCTCACGAGTTGTGTAAAAGACGTGTGTACAGCATTACACTTTTTGTAAGTTCTTTGGCAGGATGAACCACAAGGATCGTGATCACCTGCGCATTGTGTCCATTGATGGTGGCGGAATCAAAGGCCTATACTCTGCTTCGGTGCTCGCGGAGTTCGAAGCGCAACTCGGGCAGCGTTGGAGCGAGTACGTTGATTGGATTTTTGGAACTTCCTCTGGCGGAATCCTTGCGCTTGGACTTGCCGCCGGGAATTCCTCTGCGGAACTCGCCCACTTTCTGCGTACCAAAGGACCTTCGATTTTTCCGAATCCGACTCAGGGAATCGGACGGCGCATGCAGCAGGTACAGCACGTTCTAAGGCAGCTTCGACTTCAAGGAAAGTATGCCCCGGGTGCACTTCGAGATGGACTCGACGACCTTTTTGGTGGGCTTCGCATGTCCGAACTTCAAACTGATGTGAGTATAGCTTCGGTAAACCTGAGCAACGGATCACTCGTGGTGTTTACGCGTCAGTCGCATCCGGATCTTTTAGTTCGCGACGTGGCTCTTGCAACTTCAGCGACTCCGGGTTATTTACCCGCCCACGAAATCCAAGGCCAGCTTTATGCCGACGGCGGACTGTGGGCAAATTCACCCGCGCTGAGTGGCTTGGTTCATGCCGAACAGCACATGCAAGGTGCTCTCCGCATTGATTTGCTTTCTATTGGAACTGTCGAGCAGCCTGAAGGCTATGAGTCAACGGGTGCTCCACGAAACCTGCCGCAGTGGATTCAGCGCATGTTTCATGCTTCGACCTACGGTCAGGCGGAACTTACCCATCAGGCCGTCGCGGCGTTTTTACCCAAACTGGCTCCTGAAACGACGTACCTCCGCATTCCGCCACCCATAATTCCCATCGATCAAATTGGAGCTGTGCGCATGGACACGACGCACCCTGCCGCACTCGAAGCCTTGGTGAACTGTGGTCGCACCGAAGGGCAAAATCAGTTGACCAACCCGGATATCCGTCGATTCCTTCAACCCCAAGCTCATGGCTGAGTTGCTTGTGTGGAACCTGCAATGGGTCCTGCTTCCCACTGCGGTGGCTGGCGTGCTTCATATGCTCGTGGTTCGCGGTGGAATCCTGAACCAACTCGCGCAACCCATTTGGCTCAGTGGTTTTGGTCCCAACAAAACGTGGCGCGGAGTACTTGTGATGACCGCGCTAGCTTCACTTTTAACATGGGTTCAAGCGCTGCTGTGGCAACCTTCTTTACCCGTGAATCCCTTATTCTGGGGTGCCGGATTGGGACTCTTGTACGTACTTGCAGAATTGCCGAATTCGTTGGTCAAGCGCCGACTCGGTATCGCCTCCGGAACCCAGAGTGCTCGATTTCCATGGTTGAGTGCGGCTATAGATAAGTTGGATTCCGCGCTGCTTGGAGCACTTGTCCTCGCGTTGTGGATTCCGGGTAGTGAATCCGAATTTGGCTTTCATCAATCCTATGGATTTTGGACGGTGGCATCCCTAAGCCTCGCCGCCAACAGCGGAATTCATGCACTCTTGTCGTGGATTCTTGTCGCTTTTCACATTAAACGGCGTTTTTAAATGCTTCGACACGTCCCCAACGCATTAAGCGTGTACCGAATCATCATGTTTCCGGTGCTACTTTATTTGGTGTACACGCGCAACGAAATGGTATTCAGCTGGTTGATTTGCATCAACTTGCTTACCGATATTGCCGACGGTTGGATTGCCCGTCGCTTTAACCTCCAAACTGAGTTGGGAGCCCAGTTGGACTCTATTGCCGACTACGGAACCTATGCCGCCGCCTTTTATGGCCTCTACGTCTTCAAAAAGGCGGCAATTGGGCCCTGGTTTGTACTCGTCTGGGTGTTTGTGGCATTTATTGTCAGTTTTTTGATTCTTTCCTTTTTGAAGTTTGGTACCAGCCCACGGCTTCATCTGTATTCGACCAAAGTGGGCGGCTACCTGCAAGGATTTTTGTTTTTCTCGCTCTTTTCGTTCGGATTTTGGCCGCCCTACTTTGCCTTTGCGCTGGTCTGGGGCGTGGTTTCGTTTACCGAAGGCATGCTTATTCTCGCACTGCTCCCTGAAATGCGGTCCAACCAAAAGGGTTTGTACTGGGTACTTCGAAACCGAACCCAGTCCTGAATCGTCCATTGCTCGGTCTGAGCAGGTTCGGTACCTTTGGAGTCCATGCGAAGCTCTTTAGTGGTATTTTTTGGCCTCATCGCCTCTTCGCTGTGGGCGCAGGACAGCCTTCGCTACCAACCCATTTTTATGAATCCGGGAAAGCTTCGTGCTGCCCAATCCGCCTATCAGTCAGCTTCGCCCCGCTTGGGGCCATTTGGACTGAGCCAACCCGCTGCGGCGCGCTTTGGTTGGGATCGTGTGCAGCGCGACTCGGCGTATGCCTTTGCTGCCGCACAAACACTGTGGTTGGACTACTTGTGCCTTTTTGAGGACAGCCTTTGTGCGGACCTCGCACTGATACGCTCACCGAGGTCGGTGTGGTCTGAGGTAGGGATACCTGAGCGTTTTATGGGCGAACGGGATGTTGCGGTTCCGCCATTTATGGCTGCACCGGGAAGTGCCGAGCCAAAGCTGCCTGTGGTACCCAAGGTTCCGGATCCTGCCCCGCCGTTGCGCATCACGGTGCGCCCTGGCGACAGTTTTTACCGAATTCTCAGCCGCTACCCAGGGGTGAAGCTCGAACAACTCTATGCGGCGAATAAGGGTTCCGACCGCATTTATCCCGGACAAATACTTGTAATTCCATAATGCGCCACAGCCCCTGGTTAACCCTTGCCCTAGTAGCGGGGGGATTGCTGATTCTCGGGGCGGTGGCGGCCATTCCCGAGGCGCTTCGCCCGGCTGGCCTGAAGCTTCCGACGGTCGACCTCAGTATGTGGGCATCCGAGGATGCAGCGCTTCAAGTGGTTCCGGAATCCGACTCGGTCGCGACAGCGAGTGAAGCCGCAGAACTGCCGAAGGCAGCTCGTCAGGGTGCAGGGCTGCTCGAGTTTCCTCAGGGCGACAGTTTGGGATTCCAAAAGTTTGCGCGGGCGCTTGACGGAGCCGCTACCCGCGTCGTTCGCGTCCTTCACTACGGGGATTCCCAAATCGAGGGCGACCGGCTCTCGGCAGACATTCGCGGTATGCTTCAAAACCGCTACGGCGGTATGGGTCCGGGACTTCAAGGCATGGATCCGTTTGTGCCCATGGCGAGTGTTGATCATCGTGCGAGCGGAAACTGGCGCCGCTACGCATGCTTCGGGCGGCCGAGCGACCGCGAGCCGACGAATTTGTACGGGGTACGCGGGATCGCCCACCGCTATGAGGGCATCTCGGCGAGTATGGAGTTCCGCAACCGAAACTACGGGTACGAGCGGGTGCGTCAGGGTCAAAAGCTTACGCTCTACCTCGGGCCCTACGAGGGTCCGGCCGAGATTAAGGTGTACTACGAAGACAGCTTGGCCCACATTCGCTACTACGCCCAAGGTGATCCGGGGCTGATGGAGTTTAAGGCTCCGCGACCCATGGGCCGCGTGCGGGTTGAGTTCAAGGGCGAGAGTCCGCTGTGCTACGGAGCCGCGTGGGACGGCCTCAACGGCGTCGCAGTCGACAACGTGTCCATGCGGGGCGCGGACGGACTTGGGTTCAAGCGCATTGATGCGAGCCACTTTAGCTCGTCGCTCAAGCAGGCCAATCCTGGCCTCGTAATTATGCAGTTTGGCGGAAACGCGGTTCCGTACTTCAAGTCGGCCGGCGAAGTGGAACGCTACGGCCGTGCCTTTGCACGCCAGATTGCTGTGATTCAAAAGGCGCTCCCTGAGGCTGATGTGCTCGTCATTGGGCCGAGCGATATGGCCCACAAGGTCGGTACCGAATGGGAATCCTATCCCTACGTCGACGAGGTCCGCGACGCGTTGCGCACGGCGGCGCACCTGCAGGGAGCTGCGTTTTTTGACGTCTACGGATTCATGGGTGGCGCAGGCAGCATGACCGACTGGGTGGCACGAAATCCACCGTTAGCGGGCTCGGACCACATTCACTTTACGCCCAACGGAGCCCAAAAAGTCGGCAAGGCTTTGGCCGCTGCGCTCGAACAGGAACTTGCGCGCCATGCGAATTAGCGCCTTCGCCGTCGCCGTGCTGCTCGGGGCCGCGTCGCTTCGGGCCCAGATTGCTCCGGTGGGTACGCCCGAACTGGTGTTTCCCGCGGGTGATTCCGCCTTTCAGCGCGTGTGGCACCGCCTCGATACGCTCGTCTATGAGGGTAGGGGGAGCCTTAACATGATTCACATCGGCGGATCGCACGTTCAAGCGGGGATGCTGACCGACGCGGTGCGCCGCGGTTTGCACGCCATGAGCCCTGACCTCCACGGTTCGGTGGGTTGGCTCTACCCGTTTGCGGTGGCGGGCACGAACAATCCGCGCAGCTACACGGTGACCAAGTACGGAACCTGGACGGGGCAGCGCTGTTCGGTTCCGCAGCACCGCGGACCATGGGGATTTGCGGGAATCCGCGCGTTTGCCGGCGATTCGGCGGGGTTCACCATGCTGCACAAAGAGTTGCCATTGCAGGCCTCTTCAGTGCTGCTTTTTTATCCGAATTCCGACAGTATTAATCCGCCGTTGGTCAAAGGCCCAGTGGCTGAGGTAGTACGCCTCCCCGACGGAATCGAAGTGCGCTTTGACCGCCCCATCGATACCCTTCGCGTGCAGTGGCAACCGCGCAAAGGGCGACGCGACACGTTGAGCCTCGAGGGCGTGCTCTTTCGCCCCGCGGACCCCAACGGAGTGCGCTACCATTCAGTAGGCGTCAACGGTGCGGCAACCCACAGCTTTCTCAAGGCGGTGCGTTTTGAGTCGCAGCTGCGCGAGCTTCCGCCCGACGTAGTGGTGTTTGGCCTCGGAATCAACGACGCCCACAAGTCCCGCGGCGAATTCGATACGTTGGCCTACGAGCTGCGCTACGACAGCCTGGTCGACGCCGTGCGCCGTGTCAATCCCCACGCGCAGTTCATTTGGTTGACCAACAACGACGCGCTCTACAAGGGCGCCAATAACCCGCACGGAATCCTCGTTCAGCGCGCCATGCTTCGCCTGGCGGCTAAGCACCACGGGGCGGTGTTTGACTTTTTTGCCCTAATGGGCGGGTACGGGTCGGTGCGCCGGTGGATGGCCAACGATTGGGCGCGCCCCGACGGAATCCACCTCAGTCAAATCGGCTACCAAGCGCACGCGGACTGGTTCGCCAGCGCGTTCACCAAGGCCTACCTTCGCCACCAAGAATCGACCGCATGGTAGACGCCCTGAAATCCCTGCTCTACGCTGAGGCGAGCCGCCCCTGGACGTTTCTGGAACTGGGGTTCTGGATCTTCTTTGCGGTAGTGCTCATGGGGTTTGCTGGCCTCGAACGCCGATTGGCCCTGCGCAACGCCTACCTCATGCTGGCGAGCTGGTTTTTTTACTACCACACCAGCCAGTGGTATGTGGTACTGCTCATTTTTACGACCGCCGTCGACTTTGGGGTGGGGCATGCGCTGCACCGCACCCAGCGGAGCATCCTACGCAAGCTGCTTCTCGCGGTCAGTATTGTCAGCAATTTGGGCGTCCTCTTCTTTTTTAAGTACGCCTACTTTGCGGCCGAAGTATGGAACGACCTCACGGGCATGGCATGGTCGCCTACGCCGTTTTGGGCGGGTTGGGCCAACGGCCAGCTGGGCACCAACTTTGTGGAGGACGTCATACTGCTCCCGGTCGGAATCTCGTTTTATACGTTTCAGTGCCTTAGCTACACCATCGACATTTACCGGCGAAACCTTGAGCCCGTTCGACGCTTCACCGACTTTGCGTTCTATGTGAGTTTCTTTCC
>DMDX01000128.1:0-6699 GCA_003451355.1 Cryomorphaceae bacterium | reverse complement strand
CAGCTCGTGGCCGGCCCCATTGTGCGGGCAAGCGAGTTCGTGCCACAGCTCTACCAGCCTTATTCAGTGACCCGAAGCCAGTTCGGCCTGGGTATGTTCTGGGTCCTGAACGGATTCCTCAAAAAAGTGATTTTGGCTGACTTTCTGGCGGTACACCTCGCCGACCGAATCTTTAGCCAGCCCACACTGTATACGGGCTGGGAAAACGCCCTCGGTCTGCTCGCCTACACGATGCAGGTCTATGCCGACTTCAGCGGCTACACCGACATTGCCATCGGAATCGCACTTTGGATGGGCTTCACCCTCACCAAAAACTTCAACTCACCGTACAAGGCCCAAAGTGTCGCTGAATTCTGGAAGCGCTGGCACATGTCCCTCTCGAGCTGGCTCAAGGACTACCTCTACATTCCGTTGGGCGGAAACCGCAGCGGTTCCGTCGCGAGCTACGTCCTCATATTTGCGGGACTGTTCGGCCTCGCCTGGTGGGCGCCTACGTCGGTGGTTTCGTACAGCCTTGCCGCGACGGTCCTGGTGTTCTTGCTGCTCTATCAGTTTTTGCCAGCCTTTCGCCGCGGGTTCAACACCAATGTCAACCTCTTGCTGACCATGCTGCTCGGTGGCCTATGGCACGGAGCCTCATGGAATTTTGTCGTGTGGGGCGGACTCAACGGCCTGGGGTTGGTGGCGTACAAGCAGTGGTCTCGAATCCGGCCGTATTCGGTGAGCAACTGGCCCCTAAAGGCCCTTGGAGTGCTGGTAACCCTGCTGTTCATTACGTTCACCCGCATTTGGTTCCGTGCTCCGGATTGGGACACGGCTATGGCGATGCTGGACCAGCTGACTACGGGTTGGTCAGTTCTGCCTTCGCTGGCAATGCTTGTGGCATGGTGGCGTCCCGCTCTGGTGCTCGCACTTGGGTTCGGAATCCATTGGATCCCAGAGCACCTCAAAGAGCGCTATCGGACCGCTTTTTCTTCGCTGCACCCCGCGTGGATGCTTGCGGCGGCGGTGCTTGGTGTCCTGGTCGGCTACCAATTTATGGCAGCCGAAAGCCAGCCGTTTATTTACTTTCAGTTTTAGCAGCGGGGCTCGGCGTGGCCGCTCGGGCTGCCTGACGCAGTGCGCTCAGGTATCCTCGGTACTGACGGCTTAGATAGGCCGTCTTTCGGGCGTAGTGCGATCCCGGTCCTCGGGCAATCTGGTCGACGTTTCCGAACCAAATCAGAGGGTCGTATCCCTCTTTTGCTGCCTTTTTTTGTGCACGTTCCACAGGTGCGGGCCCCGTATTGTACGAGGCCATGACAAAGGGTAGCCGTTCCTCGGGCGGAACCCCTCGGTCGTGCCAAAACAAGTCCAGGTAGCGCAGGTAGCGCAAGCCTACCCGAATATTTTGTGCGGGGTCCGTCAAGTCGACGGGTCCGCGGTTCATGCGCTCGGCAGTTGACGGGATAAGCTGCATAAGTCCCGTGGCTCCGGCGGGAGATACAATACCTGTGTTGAAGCGACTTTCAGTAAAAATCAGCGCGGTGAGCGTCGCCCGATCCCAGTGGTCGTGGCCCGTGAGCTGTGCGTCAAACCGGGACAGTGAAGTGTCGCGGCGGGGAGCAGATTGCCGCGACCATGCTCCGAGCGTGCGCTTTACTTTGCGGCTTCGCAGGTGACTGTTAAGCTCGGCGGTCAGCAGGCTGTCACCGGGGCGTACGGCCCAGTGCATGCTTCCTTTGGCGATGGAGGTTCCGCGCGTGCCAAAGCTTTCGGCCACGTACTTCGGCATCAGCCATCCGACGGAATCGGGATCCGCAAACCGAAACATGGGACTCTGTGCTACCTGAAGGGCTAAGCTATCGGCTTGAAGTATCCATAGTGGTTTTGGGTATCCATTTGGAACCATGGTGGCGCCCTCGGGTCCGACCCGTACCCAGGTGAACCTTCGCACTGCCGATGTGGGTTGCAAATCTCCGAGTGCGTCGGGCGGAATCGGTCCTAGTGCCACATCCGCTTGGCCACTGCGCACAGCCTCGAGTGCCTCGGCTACACTCGCCGCGTACGTCCAGTGAATGGGGTGTCCCGTGGAACGCGACCACATCTCAAGTATTTGTACGTCGTAGCCCTCGATTTTGCCGTCGCGCACATGCATTACTCCAAAGTCGGGGACCACCACCGCCCGAACGGGTCCTTCCATCCAGACCTCGGTCCAGTCCGCGGTGCGTTCGAGTTCTACGGCGGGGTTGGGTGATCCTACGACCAATGTCACGACAACGAGTGTCATCCACCACCTCCAGTGCTTGATCATGGCCCGAAGATCGGTCTTCTCGGGCGTACTTTTGTTCTTGATTATGCTAGGGCTTCAACTTCCAACTGATCCGCGCTGGGCGTCCGCTGCCGAAATGCACCTCAGCGATATTTTGACCGACCATGCGTACTGCGAGCAAAAGGCTGCGTCCACCGCGATTTCGCTCATGATTACCTACCCAGAGCTGAGCGACCTCGTGACCGAAATGTCCGCACTGGCCCGCGAAGAGATGAGCCATTTTGAAATGGTGCACAAGCGCATTTTGGAGCGCGGAATGACGTTAGGGCGTGAGCGCAAGGACGAGTACGTCGCGGCTATCACGAAGTTTTTTGCACCCCACGGCGACCGCATGAAGCGCTTGGTCCACCGCCTACTCATTGCGGCCCTCATCGAAGCCCGAAGCTGCGAGCGATTTCGCGTGCTCAGTGAATCGGTGCAGGACGCTGAATTGGCCACCTTTTACAGCCGACTGATGGCCTCAGAGGCCAACCACTACACCATGTTTTTGAAGTTTGCGCGCCAGTACGGCGACCGCGCCGAGGTAGACCGCCTCTGGAAGGAACTTCTTGCCTACGAGGCGACCGTCGTCGCCACCTTTACCAACCCTCAATACGTGCACGGCTAACCCGCTCCGCGCCAATTTTCTATGGAAAAGCTCAAAAAGACCCCCCTGTACGACCAGCACGTTGCGCTTGGCGCTAAAATGGTTCCGTTCGCCGGATACGAAATGCCCGTGCAGTACGCCGGCGTGAGCCACGAGCACCACGTGGTGCGCCAAAAGGTCGGCATGTTCGACGTATCGCACATGGGCGAATTCTGGGTCGAAGGGGCCGATGCCACCGCGTTTTTGAATTCCGTGACCAGCAACGACGTCGCCAAGCTCACGCCAGGTAAGGTGCAGTACAGCTGCCTTCCGAACGCTACGGGCGGAATCGTGGACGACCTGCTCGTCTATTGCGTGAACGACACCAAGTACATGCTCGTGGTCAACGCCAGCAACATGGCCAAGGATTGGGCGTGGTTGCAGCAGTTTGCGGGCAATTTTGACGTTCTCATGACCGACGTTTCTGAGGGCACCGCACTCTTGGCTGTTCAGGGCCCCTTGGCGGCCCAAGCGCTGCAGTCCCTCACGGATCTTGACCTCGGAGCCATGACCTACTACACCTTTGGCATCGGAAGCTTCGCAGGCGTTTCAAACGTCGTAGTGAGCGCCACCGGCTACACCGGTGCGGGAGGCTTTGAAATCTACATCCCTAATGCCCACGCCGCCGCCGCGTGGGACGCGATTATCGCCGCAGGAGCACCCCTTGGCCTCGAGCCCATTGGCCTCGGAGCACGCGACACCCTTCGCCTCGAAATGGGATTTTGCTTGTACGGAAACGACATCGACGACACGACTTCACCCATTGAGGCTGGTCTGGGGTGGATCACTAAGTTCACCAAAGAATTCACCAATTCCGCGGCCCTCAAGGCTCAAAAAGAGGCGGGAGTCGCCCGTAAACTCGTAGGCATTAAGCTGCTTGAGCGTGGGGTTCCGCGCCACGGATACCCCATCGTCGACGCTTCGGGCGCCGCAGTAGGCGAGGTAACGAGCGGAACCATGGCTCCGTCCCTCAACGAGGCCATTGGAATGGCCTATGTTCCGACGGCCTCGGCGGCTCCAGGCAGCACTGTGTTTGTGGAGATTCGCGGCAAGGCACTCAAGGCTGAGGTGGTTTCGCTCCCGTTTTACAAGGCTTAATTGATTCTCATGAAATTCGATAACGTCGACCGCGAAATCCTGCGCCACCTGCTCGAAGACGCCCGCAAAACCTACACGGATATTGCCAAGGAGCTCAGCGTCAGCCCCGGAACTATTCACGTCCGCGTGAAAAAGCTCGAAAAGGCCGGAATCATCAAGGGGGCCAGCCTCCAAGTGGACTACGACCAGTTGGGCTACGGATTTATCGCTTTTGTAGGCGTATACCTGAGTAAAACGTCGGCCACACATGAAGTGATTGATGCGCTTAAAACGATTCCCGAGGTGACCGTCGCGCACATCGCTACGGGCCGTTTCGGAATCTTCGCCAAGATTCGCTGCCAAGACACCAAGCACGCCAAGGACATCATCTTCAAGATTAGCGACATTCCGGGTGTTTCGAACACCGAAACGATGATCGCCCTTGAGGAGCCCATCAACAGCTCTAAGGCCCTGCTGACTCAGATTTTACACCTCAACGACTAGAAACTAGTAACTGGTTACTAGTTACTTGCCATTAGTTTGCGAACGGCGAAGCTCGCCGCATGGATGCCGAATGATGCGGGAATCCATGCGCTGGTTCCGTAAAACGATTTTTTGAAGTTGCTCCCGTCGGTCAGTCGCACGCTTTCAGGGTTGGCGATTTCGCTGCTGAATACGACGTGAAACCCTTTGCGAATGCGGTACTCGGCGCCTAATCGCTTGCGGATCTGCCGCGCAAACGGGCAATTATAGCTCTTTTCAACCTTCGCATTCTGAATCTTGCTTGGATCCAACCGTCCGCCCGCGCCCATGGAGCTGATAAACGGAATCTTCTCGCCCAATGCCGTCACAATGAAGTTGAGCTTGGGCTGCACGCTGTCAATGCAGTCTAGCGCAAAATCGACCTCAGCCGTTTGGAGCAACTGGCGCATGGCTTCTGGGTCGAGGAACGAGTCGATGGCATCGACCTGGCATTCGGGATTGATGTCCATGATTCGGTCGCGCATCAACCAGGCCTTTTTTTGCCCGTGGGTACTACTCAAAGCCTGCAGCTGACGGTTGCGGTTGGTGGGGTCCACTACGTCACCATCGACAATGGTGAGGTGTCCCACGCCAGAGCGGGCGAGGAATTCGGCGGCAAAGCTTCCGACACCCCCCAAGCCGACCACGAGCACGTGGGCTTTTTGAAGGCGTTCAAGGGCGTCGGAGCCCACCAAAAGTTCAGTACGTTCGAGCCAAGTTGGAAGCATGGCGGCAAAAGTACGGGTGATGGACTTTTGGTTGCTGGTTTCTTGTTTCTGGTTCCTCGGCTCAGAGCCAATTTCCGCCAGATACCCAATGACATTAACTCAGTGCGTCGTTGGACAGCATTCCGATGTAAGAAACCAGAAACAAGTAACCAGAAGCAATTAAAAACTAAGAACCGTGTTCAATTATCGACTGATTAAATAGGAAAATGAAACACCTGATACTATTTCCGCTGTTTATTTTGGTGTTGAGCACAACATCTACCGAAAGCCTAACCGAATTCCTTCTGACAAGAGAATTCAATTACGAGTTAGGAACACCACGCATGCATGTTAACAATATGGAGGTTTGTGGTCCAACACTAATCGAGAATGAATTCAAAGAATGGCCCGCCACGCGGGCCACTTTTCATTCAAGGTTTTTCTGATAGTGGTAAACAATGGCCTGGAAGCTCGGATGCATAGCGCATTCGTTCAATTGAAACTTTAAGTTTTTACTATTTTCGATTGACCCATTTTGGAGTAATGATGATTGCAGCTAATCCAGCGATAAGGTGCATGGGGATGGTTAATAAGGCAAATCCTTCGGGTGCAGAATTTCCATCAGGTAGGTCGGTCATATTTATTGGCCCCATTAAACTCAAAAAGGTAAAAACAACTCCTGCGGTGATGAAAATGAAGGTACCCTTTTTGGTTAAGCGATGGAGGACAAAGTAGACAAACCCACCAATGAATAATCCCAGCATGGATAATGCAGTAACTGACCCGATATTTATAATTTCCGGCACTTCATTTCCTGTTGTTAAAGGATAAACAAGCAGCCAGACATTGTTCAGTATCGCAGAAGCCACACCCGCTATCAATCCACCCAAAAGAGACCTGACGATTTGGGGTTTTTGTTGTCCATTTATAGTTTCGTTCATCATGTCATTTATTTTTTAGTTGGCAGTTTGCCATTTATCTTTTCAATTTTCCACATTACCGCTTTTTCATTGGTAAAGTCAATCATTTTTGCAGGGTTTCCGCCTGACATTTGAGTATTTACTTTCATGGTTTTGAATTTTTTAGATGTGGACCATCGCAATATCCGTTAGGATCAGAGGTGTTTCCGCAGGCACACTCGGGTCTTTCGTTTTTCATAATAGAAGTGTTTTAAATCTACCCAAAACTATTACCTTCAGTTACAAAAAGAAACATGTTACCTTTTGGTAACTAATAAGTAGTGTATTCCCCCCGGTTGTAGTAACACCAAGTTAGGGATTTTCTCCTTTTGATGTCACTGCCTTAAATCCCTTACTGGGAAGCTACGGATCAGAAGGTTTCAGGTTTGAATCCTGACGGGGTCACTGATAATCAATAAGTTAGGTCGCTTCGGCGACCTTTCTTTTTTCTACCTCTACCCACAGGTCTACCCAAAATGCACTTACTGGTACCCAGTT
>DMDX01000165.1:1156-3542 GCA_003451355.1 Cryomorphaceae bacterium | reverse complement strand
CGAGGTTGGCTCGTTAGCGAGGGTGGCTTGTTGCGCTTCGCGCTAGAGCCGCTGTGCGGCTAGGGCTGCTGCGCAGCTAAATTCTCTAAACGGATATTTTAGTCAATGTGTTGAAATACTGACACTTTTACATTTCGCGTGTTGAGAAAAAAAGTAAAATCCGGTTATAACCGAATGCCTTGCAACACTTCGCGCCTTCGGCGTCACTAGAAACGAGTAACAAGCAACCAACAAGCCAACGAGTCAAACA
This sequence comes from Cryomorphaceae bacterium, assembly GCA_003451355.1. Taxonomy (GTDB): domain Bacteria; phylum Bacteroidota; class Bacteroidia; order Flavobacteriales; family Schleiferiaceae; genus TMED14. The sequence continues at coordinate 3,292 of DMDX01000165.1, read as the reverse complement.
CCTACTAATTTGATAGGAATTTAATACCTTTGCGCCGTGGAACCCTGGATTCTAGGCAGCGTATATGCAGCGGTCGTGGTGGCGCTCGTGCTGGGCGTGCGCGCATCGTGGGCCTTTGTGGGCGGGGCGCTCGCGCTGGTTGCGATGGGCGTTCTGAGTCCGGCCGAGTGGCTGGCGTCGGCAACGAATCCCAGTTTGTTGATTTTGTGGTTGTTGCTGGTGGCTTCGGTGGCGATTGAGCAGCGTCTGGCGATTGGCCGCCTGCTCCCGTCGCGGCCTTCGGTGCTGGGCCGCATGCAGATTTTTGTGGGTACTGGATTGATTTCGAGCGTGTTGAATAACACGGCAGTTGTGGCGATCTTGATTGGCCCACTTCGACGCTGGGCTCGCCACAAGGGGATTGCGCCGGGGGCGGTGCTGCTTCCGATGGCCTACGCGGCGACCTTGGGCGGTGTGGTGACCTTGATCGGAACCTCCACCAATTTGGTGCTCAATGGATTGGTTCGCGATGCGGGCCTTGAGGGGCTGAGGTCGATGGACTTTTTGATTCCGGGGCTTGCCGTGCTGGGGGCAGGGTCGCTGTACCTGGCGTGGGTCGGCGGGCGCATGACGCTGGGAAGTGCTGAAGAAGATTCCGCAACCACGCAGCTGCCGTACACTGTCGAGACCAAATTGGCGAAGGACGCACCTGAGGTGGGCAAAAGCGTGGAACAAGCTGGATTTCGGCAACTTATGGGCTTGTACTTGGTGGAGCTGCAGCGCGGAACCCAACTCATTGCCCCCGTGGCCCCAAATGAGGTGCTTCAGGCGGGGGACCGCCTGTTTTTTGCGGGTGAACTCAGCGCCGTTGATGAGTTGCTGCGCGCGAGGACGGGATTGGTGCTTCCGCAGCGTGAAATGACCGAGCGGGCCCATGAGGCGCCGTTGGTTGAGGCGATGGTTCCGCCGGGAAGCCGTTTAGTGGGGAGCGCCGTGCGCGCCAGCCAGTTTCGCCAACGCCTGGATGCCGCGATCGTTGGAGTGCGCCGACAAGGTGAGCGCATGCGCGGTCGAATTGGTGATATTGAGCTTCAGGCCGGAGACCTTTTGGTGCTGGTAGCGGGTCCGCGGTTTAAGGAGCGAGCCGCTGAAACCCGTTTGCTCTATGTGCTCAGCGAAACCGCGGCGCCCGAAGGGTCGACCCTGACCCAGCGGGCCTTCGCGTGGGGCGGACTGGGCGCCCTCGGAATGCTTGCTGCCACGGGAGTTTTGGCTCCGCTCGCCGCGTTGGCGCTTTGGCTTGGGGTGCTTGGCGCCATCAAGTGGCTGCGCTGGACCGACGTGCGGCGCGGATTGGACCCTGAACTCATTGTGACCCTTAGCTCGGCCTTAGCGCTCTCGGCGGCCTTGCAGCAAAGTGGCCTTCTCGAACGCGGACTTTCTCAGGTGGTTCCGGGGCTTGCCTCAAGTCCTGAATGGATGTGGATCGCCGTACTGCTCTTGGCTACTACCGTCCTCACCAATTTTGTTACGAACGTGGCCTCGGTGGTACTCGCCTTCCCATTGGCCGTGACGGCTGTGCAGGGGGGCTACCTCGACGCGACTCCGGCGATGCTGGCCCTTGCGTTTGGTGCGAGTGCGGCATTTTTGACTCCGGCTGGCTACGCCACCAATTTGATGGTGATGGGCCCCGGAGGCTATAGCGCCCGCGACTACTGGCGCTTAGGCGGCGGATTGACGGCCATCTACCTCGCTGTCGTTTTTATGTACTTAACATGGATCCTGTGACGCACACCCATTCCCCGAACGTGGTCGCCCAGCACTTGAGCGTGTCCACTGCAGACCGCGAACGCCTCATGGGCCAGCGCGGATGCGTTTTGTGGTTTACCGGCCTCAGCGGCAGCGGCAAAAGCACCTTGGCCAACGTACTCGACGCCGAGCTTCACGGGCGCGGAATCAAAACCGTGCTTCTCGACGGCGATAACGTGCGCCACGGGCTCTGCGGCGACCTCGGATTTAGTGCTGACGACCGCCACGAAAACCTGAGGCGCATCGCTGAGGTCGCCAAACTGATGGCCGACACCGGCCTGGTTGTTCTCACTGCATTTGTAAGTCCGTACCGCAGCGACCGCGACCGTGCCCGAGCCATTGTCGGCC
>DMDX01000165.1:0-904 GCA_003451355.1 Cryomorphaceae bacterium | reverse complement strand
CGCGACGTTAAAGGCTTGTATGCTAAGGCTCAGGCCGGACTCATCACGGACTTTACCGGGGTGAATTCGCCCTACGAAGCTCCGCTCGCCCCCGAACTGACGGTGGCAAGTGGTTCCGAGCCATTGACCCAAAGCGCCGCCCACGTCCTCCAGTGGTTTGATGCATTTACTACCCGTTTGTAAGTATTTATGAAGTACAACCCCAGCTTTCTCGACGAACTCGAGGCCGAAGCCATCTACGTCATTCGCGAGGCCTACGCCCAGTTTGAGCGCCCCGCCATCCTCTTTAGCGGCGGCAAGGATTCGATTGTCGTCAGCCACTTGGCGCGCAAGGCCTTTGCGCCGGCCGGAATCCCATTTGCCCTCGTACACGTCGACACCGGCCACAACTTTCCCGAGACGATTGAGTTCCGCGACCGTTACGCTGCTTCGCTCGGTGCCGAACTGATTGTGGGCAGCGTTCAGGATTCGATTAACCGCGGAACCGCTCAAGAAGAGCACGGACCGCTCGGCAACCGCAACCGCATTCAGTCGGTCACGCTGCTTGAAACCATTGACCGCGAACGACTTGACTGCCTGCTCGGAGGCGGACGCCGCGACGAGGAAAAGGCCCGCGCCAAAGAGCGATTCTTTAGCCACCGCGACGCCTTTGGCCAGTGGGATCCCAAAAACCAGCGCCCCGAGCTCTGGAACCTCTTCAACGGAGCCAAGCAGCCCGGCGAGCACTTCAGGGTGTTTCCGATCAGCAACTGGACCGAGATGAACGTGTGGCACTACATCCGCCGCGAGGGAATTGAGCTTCCGTCGCTGTACTTCGCCGCGCCCCGCCAAGTCATTTGGCGCAGCGGCAGCTGGTTGCCGGTTTCAGAGTTCATTACGCTACGGCCCACTGAGGTTCCGGTGG
>DMDX01000060.1:3966-5653 GCA_003451355.1 Cryomorphaceae bacterium | reverse complement strand
CCCGAAACAACGGCCTTGACGCTACGACTACGGACGCCGGGGTGGGCGGCGCCAATGGCAATACAGCTCAGGATGGACTGTTCAAGGTTCCGTCCCTTCGGAACCTAAGCGATCGCGGACCCTTTATGCACGATGGACGCTTCGCAACCCTCGAGCAGGTAGTGGAGCACTACAGCACCGGAGTTCAGAATCACCCCAACCTCAGCCCGCAGTTGCGCGGCCCTGACGGTCAGCCGATTCGCCCCAATTTTACGGCGGCCCAAAAGGAGGCTTTGGTGGCTTTCTTGCACACGTTGGACGATCCGAGCTTTGCGCGTGACCTGAAGTTTAGCGATCCGTTTATTCGCTAATACAGGCCCAAGCCTGGCGCCACACAGCCGTACCTTTGCCCTGTGCGCGCCCTTTGGTCCCTGAACCCCTATTTTCTTCGCTATCCCTGGCATTTTGCGGGCGGCGTACTCTTTGTCATCGCCTCGGCAATGTTCGCCGTCTACCCGGCGATCTACATTCGCGAAGCATTCGATATGGTATCGCAAGCTCTTAAGGACCAAAGTGATGCATCAGACTTGATGCGCTCGCTCCTCGGATATTCCGCCTTAATTCTGCTTCTGAGCGCCCTTCGCGGAGCCTTCACCTTTCTCATGCGCCAGACACTGATTGTCATGTCGCGCCGCATTGAGTTTGACCTTAAAAACGACATTTACGACCACTACCAGGCGCTGGATCAGACGTTTTACCGCCGCAACGCCACGGGCGACCTCATGAACCGCATCAGCGAAGACGTCAGCCGCGTGCGGATGTACCTCGGTCCAGGAGTCATGTACACCATCAATACCACCTTTTCGACGGGCTTGACCTTGGTGTTTATGTTTCAGGTTGACGCGAAGTTGAGCTGGATCACATTGGCTCCGATGCCCGTGCTCGTGTGGGCCATTTACCGGGTTTCGACGCTCATTAACCAGCGCAGCCATGCGGTCCAGCAGCAGCAGTCCGCCATCAGTACGCTCGCCCAAGAGACCTTTAGCGGAGTCCGTGTGCTCAAAGTCTACAGCCTTGAAAACGAGCAAACTGAGCGCTACGCTGAGAGTGCCGCACAGAGCTATGCGCTCAACCGCGGGCTCTACCGCGTCAACGCGCTGTTTGCGCCGCTGATGATGCTCCTCGTGGGCCTCAGCACCGTATTGACCGTCTGGATCGGCGGTGAGGGTGTCATCGAAGGTCGCTTGAGTCCCGGTGTCATTGCGGAATTTGTCTACTACGTGGGCCTGTTGACCTGGCCTATTGCCAGCATTGGCTGGGTGATGAGTCTGATCCAGCGCGCCGAGGCCTCGATGGAGCGCATTAACGACTTTTTGACGGTGGTTCCGGCGGTCGCGACGCCTGAGGGCGCCCACAACGCATCGGTTCGGGGTGCTTGGACGTTTGAAAACGTTTCCTACACCTATCCCGATAGCGGAATCCAAGCGTTACGCGACGTATCGTTCACGGTTCATCCCGGCGAGACGGTCGTGGTGGTGGGGCGCACGGGGTCCGGAAAGTCCAGCCTCGTGGGACTGATGAACCGCCTCATGGATCCGACCTCGGGCCGCGTGCTCCTTGACGGCGTAGATCTGCGCCAGTGGGACGTTCAGGCCCTTCGGGCTTCGGTCGGAACCGTGCCTCAGGACCCCTTTCTCTTCAGCGATTC
>DMDX01000060.1:1272-3682 GCA_003451355.1 Cryomorphaceae bacterium | reverse complement strand
GCGGACGTGGCCGACGACATTCGTGGGTTTCCGCAGGGCTTTGACACGATTGTCGGCGAGCGCGGCGTAACCCTTTCGGGCGGACAAAAGCAGCGCGTCAGCATTGCGCGGGCCCTGATGAAGCACCCTCCCGTGCTTTTGTTTGACGACGCCCTGAGCGCCGTAGACACCGAAACCGAGGTAACGATTCTCAGCAACCTGAAGGCGCGCCTCGAGGGAATGACCGCCGTGCTCATCACCCAGCGCCTCAGCTGCGTTCACTTGGCTGACCGCATCATTGTGCTCGACAACGGCCAGGTCGTGCAGCAGGGTAGCCACAGCGAGCTCGTCTCGCAGCCCGGACTGTATGCCGAATTGTACGCGCTTCAATCCCAAAAGTCGTGATTCCGCACCCCAACCTCGTCGCTGGGGTGCTCGAAGTCCTCGAGCGGACCTTTGGCCAGCGCCTGTACGCCGACCGCGTGGTGGACCAAGTGCTGCGCGCCAACAAGCGCTGGGGCGCCCGCGACCGGGCCTTTGTGGCCGAACACAGCTATGAACTCGTGCGCTGGTGGGGCCTCATCTGGCACCTTCACGGCACAGAACCCGTCGTCAAGCGCAAGCAACTCAAAGAACTTTTTGATACCTACTGGACCTGGCGCAGCGAAGGCATGAACGTGCCCGCTGACCTCGATGTGGCCCTCGCCCAGAGCTACGCGCCGTGGTTTGCCGAGCGCGCGTCCGCAGAACTAGGCACAGACTGGCCGGTGCTCGCCACCGCGCTCAACCGACCTGCCCACGTCGTACTTCGGGCCAACACCCTGAAGACGACCCGCGAGGCCGTGCTCGAGCGGCTCACCGCTGAGGGAGTCGACGCCGCGCTGAGCGACGTGGCGCCCGACGCCCTGGTGCTGGCCAAGCGTCCGCGCCTGCAGCACCTTGAAAGCTTCAAGGACGGCTGGTACGAGGTGCACGACGGCGGATCCCAGCGCATTGCCGCCTACCTCGATCCCCAGCCGGGCGACCGCATCCTCGACGGGTGCAGCGGTGCCGGGGGCAAGGCAGATCGGAAGAGCGCCCTCGCCGGCAACCAAGCTGAAATTCGCTGCATGGACGTCGAGGCCTACAAGCTCGGCGAAGCCGAAAAGCGCGCCCTTCGCGCCGGTGTCAATGGCCTCCGCACGGAACTCATTCGCTCGCCCCGCGACGTGCAGCGCCACTCCGGGTGGGCCAACAAAATGCTTTTGGACGTGCCCTGCAGCGGGACCGGGGTCATTCGCCGCGACGTCGACACCAAGTGGAAGCTTCAGCCCGAGCACCTCGAGCGCACCCGCGAGACGCAGTACGGCATTCTGCGCGACTATTCCGAGGCGCTTCAGTCGGGCGGAACCCTCGTGTACGCCACCTGCAGCATTTTGCGCAGCGAAAACGAAGACCAAGTCCGCCGCTTTATCGACGAGAAGAACGGAGCCTACACGCTCCGCGAAGAAGTCCGCATCAGCCCCGAACACCCGCACAGCGACGGCTACTACGTGGCGGTGCTGCACAAGCACTAGTTTTATTGCCATGATCACCGAAAGCCCCAGCAACCACGACCACCTCGAGACCTGGACGGTGCGCCAGCTCCTCGAGGGCATCAACGCCGAAGACCGACTCGTGCCCGAGGCTGTGGCCGAGGCGATCCCCGCGCTCGAGTCTTTGGTCGAACAGCTTGTGCCGCGCATGCAGCAGGGCGGACGCCTCTTTTACATCGGCGCCGGAACCTCAGGCCGCCTCGGAATCGTCGACGCCTCAGAGTGCCCGCCGACCTATGGGGTTCCGCACGGAATGGTCGTCGGAATCATCGCCGGGGGCGACGGTGCCATTCGCAAGGCCGTTGAATTTGCCGAGGACGACCCCGCCCAGGCCTGGATCGACCTGCAAGAGCACCGCATCGAACCCCTCGACACCGTGGTCGGAATCGCCGCCAGCGGACGCACCCCTTACGTGGTGGGCGGACTGGAACAGGCCCGCGCCGCCGGTTGCCTCACGGGCTGCATCGTGTGCAACCCCGATTCCGCCGTCGCTGCGGCCGCCGAATACCCCGTCGTCGCGGTGGTAGGCCCCGAATTCGTGACCGGAAGCACCCGAATGAAGTCCGGAACCGCCCAAAAACTGCTGCTCAACATGCTGACCACCACGGTGATGATTCGCCTGGGCCGCGTGAAGGGCTCGCGCATGGTCGACATGCAGCTGAGCAACCACAAACTCGTGGAGCGTGGCACGCGCATGGTCGCCGAGGGCACCGGACTGAACGATTCTGAGGCCCGCGCGTTGCTACTCGAGCACGGCAGCGTCCGCCGCGCCATCGACCAATGGAAGCACAGCAACCCACCGCGCGCATAGTAGGCGCCGGAATCGCCGGAATCGCCTCAGCCATCCGCTGGGCCCG
>DMDX01000060.1:0-941 GCA_003451355.1 Cryomorphaceae bacterium | reverse complement strand
TACCTCAAAAAGACCGAGGAGTGCCGCTACTTCTGGGACGACGGCACCCGCCTGACTGCCCACAGTGACCCCGCGGAATTTGCCTCCGAAGCCGAGCGCGTCCTGGGCGAGCCCGCAGCCCATGTGCGCGCCCACCTCGACCTGGCCCGCCGCCAGTATGAGGCCACCAAAGGACTGTTTTTGGAGCGCTCCCTTCACAAAGCCTCGACCTACCTGCGGCGCGATGCGTTGCCGGCCTTGGCGGCTCTGCCCAGCCTGAAGCTGACGCAGACCATGCACGCGGTTCACGCCCAGCGCTTTCGCAGCCCCAAAATGGTGCAGCTCTTTGACCGCTTTGCGACCTACAACGGCTCGACGCCCTACCAGGCTCCGGGCACGCTGGCGATGATTCCGCACCTTGAATTTGGCTTCGGAACCTTTGTTCCCTTCGGCGGAATGGTCGCCATCACCGAATCGCTCGTAGCGCTTGCCGAGCGCCAGGGCGTTCAGTTTCACTACGGCCAACGCGTCGAGCGCATTCTTGTGGCGAACCGTCGCGCTACGGGCCTTTTGGTGGGCGGAACCGAGCTCCCCGCCGACGTCGTGGTGAGCAACATGGACGTCACGCCGACCTACCGCCGCCTGCTCCCCGACCTCAAGGCGCCCGAAAAAACGTTGAGCCAGGAGCGCTCCTCTTCGGCCCTTATTTTTTACTGGGGAGTGCGCCGCGAATTCCCCGAGCTCGACCTGCACAACATTCTTTTTGCCAACGACTACGAGGCCGAGTTTCGCGACCTCTTTGAGCACAAAACTCTTCACAGCGACCCGACGGTCTACATCCACATCACCTCAAAGGACCTCGAGGGTGAGGCCCCGGTCGGAGGCGAGAACTGGTTTGTGATGATCAACGCTCCGGCCGACTACGGCCAAGATTGGGCGGCATGGCGGGCCACGGCGCGGGC
>DMDX01000071.1 GCA_003451355.1 Cryomorphaceae bacterium | reverse complement strand
CTTCGGCATAAAGGCTCCGCAAGCCCACGCGCGCAAAGGCCCAATCCTCGACCAACTTCAAGCCCTGGCGTCCGAGCCCCTGACCACGAAACACAGGGTCTACAAGCAGGGCCACTTCAGCGCGCTGGTGCACCGGTTGCGCATTAAAGACATCAAACAACCCGAGTGCCCGTCCATCGGCCGCAGAGAGCACGAAGCGAACTTGCTCTGCCTCCCAGAAGTCACGGTGGGACTCGTCGAGGTAGCGCTTGAGCACAGCTCGACTGTAGGGGGCCACGCGCAGCCCCGCGTCGACGTGGTCGGCCTCCCAGCGCACGAGCTGGTCGAGATCCTCTGGTTCGAGGGCGCGGAGTTTTAGGCCGTCCATTCTCCGTCAAATACGCGGGCCACGGGACCCGTGAGTACAATATTCGTGAAGCCCTCCGGGCTTGAACTGAAGGACACCTCGAGTTGGCCACCGCGGGCATCCAGGACCACGGGGCTGGGCAATCCCCACTGGGTATGCGCCAATAGTGCAGCGGCTACCGCTCCGGTTCCGCAACTTAAGGTCTCGTCCTCGACACCGCGCTCGTAGGTGCGCAGGGCGCAGCGATCACCTTCGGCGGCAAGCCAGTTGATGTTGGCTCCACCTGAGGCGGCGTACACGCCAAAGCGCAGGGCCCGCCCCTCGCCTAACGGTTCAACCGATTCGAGGTCGTCGGTTAGGGCAACATGGTGCGGCGAACCCGTATTCACAAACCATCCGCCGTGCTGCGCAACAGGCCGCGGTGCATCGCTAAACTGGACCGACACCCGCCCGTCGCCGAACCAATGGGCCCTGTGCAGGCCGTCCGCCGCCAAAAAACTGCAGTCCGAACCTGCAAACAGTCCCTGCGACCGAGCAAAGTCGACCGCACAGCGCGAACCGTTTCCGCACAGCGAACCCAAGCCTCCGTCGGCGTTGTAGTAGTCGACGCGAAAATCCGCGCCTTCAGCTGGTCCAACGACCATGAACCCGTCCGCGCCCACCCCGTAGCGGCGGTGGCAGATTTCAGCGACCAAAATGGCAGGCCAAAGCGCTTCAAACGAGCCGCGTACGACGACAAAGTCGTTTCCGCTTCCATGGTACTTGACAAAACGTCGGAACATACTGCGAATGTAGGCCGTGGAACAGTTTTTGAATTTCGTCTCCTCGTCATTTAACCTAAAAAATTGTGCGTTTATGAATGCGAAAACTTTTGCCGCTGTCACCGGTCTCGCGCTCGCAGCGGGCGTGGGCGGATCAGCCCTGTACGATACCGTGCGCGGTCCCCAATCTCCGGCTACTTCATGGTCGGAATCCAACGGACGCCTCGTCGCAGACCATCCGGCCTTGGTAACGTCTACAGACTTCAGCGCAGCCGCGGAACAAGCAGTGCACGCAGTGGTGCACGTAAAAACATCCGTGGAACAGGGTTACACGTTTAATCCGTTTCAGGACTTCTTCTTCGGATTTGGCCAATCGCCCCAAATGCAGCCGCGTATCGTTCAGGGATCGGGTTCCGGAGTCATTATCAGCCCCGACGGCTACATCGTGACCAACAACCACGTGATCGACAAGGCCAAAGAAGTCAAGGTGGTACTCAATAGCAACAAGGAATACAGTGCCAAAGTGGTGGGCGTCGACCCGACCACCGACCTTGCGGTGCTCAAGATTGAGGGCGAAAACCTACCGACCCTCGCTTTTGCCAACAGTGACGAGGTGCGCCTTGGCGAGTGGGTACTCGCGGTCGGCAATCCGTTCAACCTGAACTCCACGGTTACGGCCGGCATCATTAGCGCCAAGGGCCGCAGTATCAACATCATCGACAACCAGTCCGCCATCGAGGCCTTCATTCAAACCGACGCCGCAGTTAATCCGGGTAACTCGGGCGGAGCCTTGATCAACACCCGCGGCGACCTCATCGGAATCAATACTGCCATCTCCACCCGCACCGGCAGCTACGAGGGCTATAGCTTTGCGGTTCCGGCCAACATCGTGCGCAAGGTGGTCGACGACCTCACCAAGTACGGAGTGGTGCAGCGCGCCTACCTCGGCGTGAACATCGCCGACATCTCAAGCGAACTCGCCAAGGAACTGAGCATCAGCGAAACCCAAGGAGTGTACATTTCAGATGTGACTGAGGGCGGAGCCGCCTCCGACGCCGGCATCAAAAAGGGCGACATCCTCATTCAGGCGGGCGGAAAAGCCGTCAAAAAGATGTCTGAGCTCCTCGAGGTTATCGGAAGCCGCCGACCCGGCGACAAAATGACGGTAGTCATACTGCGCGACGGCAAAGAGAAAGTCTTTAACGTGACCCTTCGCAACCGCCAAGGCAATACTGACGTCCTTAAAAAAGAAGACGTCGCCTCACTGCAGTCACTCGGCGCAAGCTTTGAGCCGTTGAGCCCTTCTGACAAAGCACGATTTGGACTTCGCTCTGGGGTCAAGGTCACAGACGCTGGCAACGGTAAACTAGCAGAGGCTGGGGTTCCAACCGGATTTATTCTCGTCAAGCTCAACAACCGCTTGGTGGCAAGCGCGGACGATGTAGCTCAGATTTTGGGCGAACTCGGACCAGGCGACGGAGTGCTTCTGCAGGGCTACCGCCCGAACGGCCGCGCTGAGGTGTTTGCCTTCGCGCTGTAGCGTCACTTCACCCTGGCATTAGGCCGGTTTTGCGTGGACTAAGTGTCCAAAATACGCAAAACCGGCTTTTTTAATTCACTCTATTTCGGACACTTAGCTGAGATAAATTGCGCAAAATCGTCTTGAGCCTACCCCATTCGACTGCTAACTTTGCCTCACAACCCAACCCAATAACCAAACCTTGATGAAACCGTCCGCGAACGCCTACCCGTCGTCCGTCCAAGCGCGCATTGCGCTCGAAAAATCCGCTGCCGACCTCGTGAACGTTGCAAGCGACTTGTACTACGACCGCAACGTCAAAGTCGTCCTCTTTCGCCAGGCACTTCTCGACCAGCGCGCCTCAGAAGTCCTGCACATCCACGAGCACGCAATGGTAATGGCTGAAGAGCGAATCACCGTAGCCGAGAGTTTGGCCATGGCCCAAGCCATTTACGAGTTCGGAGTCCAAAATTCCTCACTCGACCTTGGCCGCCTCGCTACGGAATGGTGCCGCGAAGCGGGATCATTTCTCACGCGTAAGGCCTTTTTGCAGCACAAACTGAGCGGATTCACGGCTGGATCCAACCCCGCCCCGAAACCCGTCGACGTCGTCCTTTACGGATTTGGTCGCATCGGACGCCTCGTGGCCCGCGAACTCATCGCCCAAGAAGGCCGCGGCGAGCAATTGCGCTTGCGCGCAATCGTCGTGCGCGGCGGCGGCGCTGAAGACCTCGAAAAGCGCGCTTCCCTCCTGCGGGTCGACTCGATCCACGGCCCGTTCCCGGGGACGGTTTCAGCCGATTCCGCCAAAAACGCACTTGTAGTCAATGGACGCCCCGTGCTGATGATCAACGCGGCCAAGCCCGAAGACATTGACTACACCGCCTACGGATTCTCGAATGTGCTCGTCATTGACAACACCGGAGCCTTTCGGGACCGCGAGGCCCTCGCCCGCCACCAGCAATCCAAAGGATGCACGAAGGTGCTCTTGACTGCGCCCGGCAAAGGAATTCCGAACATCGTATTCGGAGTCAACCACGACCAAGATTGGGGTGGCGAAACCATCTTCTCAGCCGCTTCGTGCACCACCAACGCGATCGTTCCCGTCCTCAAAGTGATGCAGGACCAGTTCGGAATCGAGCAAGGCCACATCGAAACGATCCACGCCTACACGAACGACCAAAATTTGGTCGACAATATGCACCCCAAGTACCGCCGTGGCCGCGCCGCAGCCCTCAACATGGTGATCACTGAGACGGGTGCCGGAAGCGCCATCGACAAAGCCATCCCAGGCCTCGGAGCCAAGTTCACCAGCAATGCAATTCGTGTTCCGGTTCCGAATGGATCACTCGCCATTCTCAAACTCAACCTGAGCAAAGCGACCGAACGAGAAGCTCTGAATTCCGCCCTGAAATCCGCCGCGTACCGCGGCAAACTTGTCGAACAAATCAAGTTCTCGACCAGCCCAGAGCTCGTGTCAAGCGACATCGTAGGCGACTCGTGCTGTTCAATTGTCGACAGCGAAGCAACACTGCTTCACTCCGACGGATGCAACGCGGTGCTCTATGTGTGGTACGATAACGAGTACGGCTACACCCGTCAGGTGATGCGACTCGCCAAGCACATTGCGGGGGTGCGTCGCAAGACGTACTATTAGGCGGTAGCCAGGACCAGGGCCTTGTTAGGGCTTGTTGAACTTTGTATATTATTCTGATAACCAGATAATTAGCGAAGTTAAGCAAAGTCCGATAAAGTGCTACAAACAGGGAGTTGGGTAGACATTTGGGTAGCCGTAAATGGATAAAACCATGCAGAAGGAAAAATTCAAAATACATTTCTACAAAGAGGGGAATGTTTTCAACAAAGACGGGAAAATTAGGATCGGAATGAAGGTCCGATATCAAGGTCAAGAGGTCCAACGAAGAGTCGTGGGTTACCTCCCACCCGACTCTTGGAAGCAGGGAAAAGTTATTGGCCGTTCTCAAGAGTGTGTTGAAATGCGAAGCATCATGGATAAGGCGTATCAAGAATACCATGAGGCCTGCGCATTCGTCGTGAACAACCTTGGACAAGAGCTCACACGCACGGCCCTTAATCGCCGATTGGGAAGAGCCAACAATCACAAAGACCTCCGATTTTCCGAAGCGGTGGATCTATACCTGGAAGCCCACCCTGCCATCTCTTATCACTCTGTAAAGGGGTATCATAATTTCAAGAAGCGCATGTTGGAGTTTGGGGATTGCAGCGCGACACGTTTTTCCAGAAGCATGCATCAAGAGTTTGAAACATGGCTGCGAAAAACCAGACCGAACATTGGCGCTCATTCTTTAAAGCATTATTGCCAAGTTGCCCCACAAGCAATTATTAACTGGATGTCCAGCATGGATGAGTTTGGACAAGTGGTGAACATATGGGCTTTTGGGAATGGCCCGCGTTATTCCCGCAAAGCCACGAACCCTAACCGCAACAAGGCGCTAACCCTGGAGCAACTCGAGGTGTATTACAGCCAACTCCCGCAAGCTCCGGCCAATCCCGAAAGAGATCCCGATCTTTTTGGGCAATACCTCCATCTAAACCTCTGGTTTCTTCTGTGAATTAATAATTAGATAACCATAATTTATTTAATTAAATCTATATTCACGTGAAAATCAAACTAAAACGATGAAGAAATGAAAAAAATGACTGTAATTCTGTTGCTTTTGCCTTTTGGCCTGTTTGCGCAGAAAAAATCAGGAGTCACCTATGCTGAGCATCCCGCGCTAGAGGTGATTGAAGCCACCTATAAAAGTTTTTGCAATGGGGACCTGGAAACATATGCCACTTATTTCGACCCGAACGTAAAAATTTGGAGCATCGGTGACACAGAACCCCATGGACTTGAAAGTGATTTGGAAACGTCCAAATGGTGGAATGACAATTTCATACTTAGCATTTCAAGAGGTGAAGATGCCTCTCCAGATGTGATACAATACAAAGGGGATAAAACTGGAGTTTGGGTCATGGATTGGACCTTATTTACAGCCGTGAATAAGAAAACTGGGGATACTGTAAAGACTTGGTTCCATGATGAATTCCGAGTAAACAGCGAGAATAAAATCACCATGTGGTTCAGCTATTACAATCAAAACGATCTTGGGGCCCAAATTCAAAATTCATTTGGGGCACACAGAAATGGACGTGTGTACGATGAGCACCCTTTAATCGAATCCGTTGAAGCGGTAGTTGCTGGCTGGGTAGAAGGGAAACCAGATGTTATGGAAAGCTACTTTGCTGAAGACGCTAAGTTTTATCGCCTCGGAGATGGTAAAGACTATCGTGGAATCAGCTTAGCCGAACGCAAGGAAAAATGGGAGTCTGGAATCAATAGTACCAGTAAGCGAATTATGGAAGTCTACGGATATCCGGATGCCATTCGTTACGAAAAAGGTGAAGGCGGCTGGGAGGTCCTATCCTGGTGGAACATTACCAATGTCGACAAAGAATCAGGAGAAGAGTTCAAGGGATTCATTCACATGAGTCATTCTTTCAATGATGAAAGGAAGATTTCACGAGAGGTGATATGGATCGACTGGATAACCGAAGAATAATTATTTAAATCAAAGTTTGATGAAAAGTTTCAAGAATATTTTCCTCCTATCACTCATCATTGACCTCATTTCATTTTTGCCCATATTCCTAGTATACAATGGCGGGGAGATGAGAGATATGATGATTGAATCCATGGGCATTGAAGGGCTCGGCCAAAGCATTGAGGGCATGGCCGTCATGGACACCATGGCTTTTGGATTTGGCTTCATTGGAGCCGGCTACATTGCCTCATTGGTATACGCGCTACGTTTAAAGGATCTTAGTGCATTGAAAGCCGCAGCCTTCATTTTGGGAATTGTCCACTTGGCTTGGACCTTGCCCGATTTCGTCAATTTCGCGAAGGGCTCGGCCGGGCATCCCCCACTAGCATTTATGATATTGAGCCTTGTCCCAATTGCCGGACTCTTTTATGTATCCCAAAATGGCGAAATCAAATCTTATTAAAACTCTCAAGTAAAATGAAAAGTAGTATGAGAAATTTAGGACTAATACTCGTTGCGTTTGCGTTTACGCAATGTGCAAATCAAACGCTATCCGAAAGCGAAGTCAAAGATTTTGTTACCACCCACTTCGAAGAAAAAGTAGGATACTCAGATGCGGTAACCCCCTTTTTGGAGGATATCGGTACAGATTTAACCGTCTTGAACACACTTTGGGGCGAGTCAAGTGTGTTTCCTGTTGAGGATGTAGCCGCTGATTGGTTTTATGAAGATTCTGTCTCAGTAGAAATTTTTGACCTCTATATACATGGAGGAACAGCCGTAGTTATGGGTTCGGATACTTACTGGATCGATGGCGAGGCAACGTCAAAATCGAGATTCTGCGGAACCGTTATAAAAGAAAACGGGAAGCTGGTCTGGAAGAGATATGCTTTCGCATCAGAGAATGAACGCGCCAGAGATTTTGTCTGGCCTTCGGTCGAAGGGGACGGAGCTTTGGATTCATACAATACCATGCGGACAGCCATGGTCAATTTGCGAAATTCTGATGGTTTAAGAATTTCTGATTCATTAGTAGAAGCTTATCCAGATTGGGCTACAGCCCACTTAGGTCAACTGCACTATTACATTTTAGCCGGCGATGAGACAAATTTGCGTGCAAAACTCGCCGAAGCTCAATCTAAGGAGTCTGGGTGCACCCCAGCAGAAAAAACCCTGATTAGCGCCTACAATCCCGATCTGACTAGAGAGGAAAGGCGAGGAATTTTAGCAAAGGCCTTAGGTTTTGCCGGGGATGACCCAATGATTAGATTCTGGTATACTTGGACTTTGGATGATTTAGAGGAGAAAATGGCAGTACTGGAAGCCGGTCTACTGAGATTCCCAGAAAGCTCAGTATTAAACAATATGATCGCCTACGTTCACATGGATGCTGGCGAACTTGATGAAGCAGCGCATCATCTCAATGTTTATATGCGGATACATCCCGAAGAACCCAATGCCTATGATAGCATGGGAGATCTCTTGGCGAAACAAGGCGATGTTGAAGGGGCCAAAAAAATGTATTTAAAGGCGTCTTCCATGCATCCTGACTTCGCTGAAGTGAGTAAGCGTAAATCAGATGAACTCTAAAAGAATTACGCGTGCGGTGAGATTTTAAATCCGCCATTAATCAACATTAAAGCCCTGCCAATTTGGTGGGGCTTTTTCATTTCACCTTCTCAGATTTACATATACCGAACTGGGTACCGGTAGGTCCATTTTGGGTAGAGCTTTGGGTAGAGCTAGAAAACGGAAAGGTCGCCCATGCGACCTAGCTTATTGATTACCTGCAAACCCGTCAGGATTCAAACCTAAAACATTCTTATCTGCAGCACTTTGTTGTCGATTCGAATTCCTAAAAACGAATTTGGTCCCTATTTGGGTATCTCCCGATCAAAGGCAAAGAAAAACCAAGAGCGGCAGAAGCCACTCTTTGTCTAAGAAGTAGGCCTATCCTCTGCCCTATTGAAAAGCGTCAAACCTTCTAAGTTTTGGCCGCCACACTTGTGGCTGGTTCAAGTCCGGCAGGAGGAGCAACTTATAATGATATAACGGTTATACTATTTTGGTGTAGCCGTTTTTTTTGATTAAAAGTCAAATGTCGTGTCCAAGACGTGTATCATTTCTGCCGAAAATTCAAAACAATTCTAATTTTGTACCATGGATTTAGGAGATAAAATAAAGGCCGCCAGGTCACAGAAAGGGATCACTCAAAAAGAATTGGCAGAAAAAACAGGGCTCACAGAACGCACGATTCAAAGAATCGAAAATCATGAAGTAGAACCTTCTGTTTACTCGCTAAACAAGATCTCTGAAATCCTCTCATTTGATTTTAAAACCGAAAAACACCGTATTATGAAACGACGTAACCAAATTATTTACACCATCATGATTGTTTGGACAATTGCTCTTGTCTTCAATCTCATTTTCACTGAATTCAATTTTGAAAGTCGTTGGTGGGAAATAGTGATATGGTTCATGACCTTAGTATTTGTTCTTACTGGTCAGATTTATATCCCCTATCGTAAAAAGAGATAGACTAAAGTCACAAATAGATTTAGTTGTGCTGCAACTTTCGTCAACAGGGGTTTCATTTTTCGCCTCCTTT
>DMDX01000167.1:13030-23888 GCA_003451355.1 Cryomorphaceae bacterium | reverse complement strand
AGGTCGAGGTACCATGTAATGCTATAGTTTTTGCGCGCGGTTACCTTGTCGATTCGGAAGTCGATCTGGCTAAAGCTGGAGAGTCGCTGGCTGTTGACGTTCGTGTAGTCAAAAACTCCCCGCTGCAAGAGGTCCCAATTAGCTTGGATGGCCGAAGTAGCCTCGTCGAAGGGAGTGAATGGAGTTCCGCTTGAATAACGCGCTTTGATACCCGCCTGCCAGCCCTTGCCCCACACGCGGCCGGCGGTGATTGAACCGCTGTGGCGGCTGTCCCACACCGACGGAGCCCAAGTCCCTGCCGCGGTTTGGAATTCAGTCTTGCCGAAGTGGTACGAGGCCATCCACCAGTACTTTCCCTTGAGCTTTTGCTGCAAAAACACCTCGAGTCCGTAGGCGCGGCCCTCGCTGGTCGGGGTTGAGGCTTGGTCGCCGACGGCCACGTAGGCTCCGATGGCGTTGGCATAGCTGATTTGGTCCTGCACCAAGAAGGGGTAGCGCTGGTAGCCTTTGTAGTAGCCCTCAATGCTCACGCGGTAGGTCTTGCCGTTCTGGTACTCCACGCCCGCAGCAGCTTGGCGCACCAGAGCACTCGCAAGGTCTTCACGGCGACCCTGGGCCGTATTCGCAGCCTGAATAATGGCGGGCGGAAGCTGGCTGTACTGCCCCAAATTGGCGTTGGCGGTCCAGTGCTCGCTCAGCAGGTAGCGCAGGGCGAGTCGGGGCGAAAGGTTGTTGAGCGGATTCGCAGTAGACGTTGAAATGCTGGCGGCATCGGCGCGCAATCCAAAGGTCGCGGTCGCGCGGGGGCCGAGCGGTTGCTCCCAGGTAGTAAAGGCGGCTGCGGTCCCGTAGGCGGTGGTGTCAGCCATCGCGACGGTATCGATGGCGGAACCGGTCCAACGCACGTTCCAAAGATCCAAGTGGTAGGCACGGCGCTCAAGGCTGGCTCCGTAGCTCAAGGTTCCGAGGCCCATCGACTGGCGGCGCTCGAGGCGCAGCCGCTGGTTGGTTTCGCTCGCATCGTAGGCAAGTTGGCGGTCGGCCTCAAGGCCTGTGTTGCCATTGAATTTGGCGGCGCGGTTCACGATGCGGTCTTGGCTGAGCACTACGGTCCACTGACCACGCTCGTCAAAGCTGCGGAACCGGATTCCGCCCACCGCAGTGTGCTGCGTGCCCTCGGGAATGTAGCCCACGTTGTACAAGAGGGCGTCTGAGGCGCTCGAGTCGGCGGGGTACAAAAAGTAGCGGTCCCAGCCCCCGATGGCGAGTAGCGTGAGGTCGCGGCGGCGGTCAATTTGGTGCACCACACGCACTTGGGCGTCTTGGTAGGCGGGAAGCACGGGGATTTTAAACAGCCTGAAGTAGTACTGGCTGAACGAGTTGCGCGCGCTGGCGGTAAAGCGGGTTTTTTTGCCGAGCGGGCCTTCGAGGGTCGCGCCGTAGTCGGTTTGCCCGAGGGTGATGCGCAGCCCGAGGCGGTCCGAGCGGCCGTTGCGCCCTTCCATGGAGAGAGTTCCGCTCAGCACGTTTCCGAAGCTGCTGGCGAAGGCGCCCGTTTGGAGTTCCGTGTTTTGAACGTGGTCGAGGTTGATGAGGCTGACGGCTCCGCCTGATGCGCCCTGAATTGAAAAGTGGTTGATGGTCGGAACGTCAATACCGTCAAAGCGGTAGCCGTTCTCGGCTGGCGAACCCCCGCGCAGCGAGATGGCATAGCCAAAGCTGGGTTTGGGCAAAATTCCGGGAAAGGACTGAATGACCTTTGACAGGTCGAGCACTGCCCCAGGCATACGCTGCATTTCGGCCCAACCAATGGACTTTATGCTGAGGGGCGACTCGTTGGTGCTGCGAAAAGCTTCTGCGGTGACAACCGCTTCTCCGAGAACCTGAATGGGTTCAATCTCAATACTCAATTCGTTGGGCTTGACCGCATTGATCCAAAGCTCATGAATGGTTTTGATGTAGAGCCCTTCGTCGCCGGTCACCGTGAGGTTGGCGAGCCCCGACGGCAAATTTTCAAAACGAAACCGGCCCTCTGAATCGGACTTGGTGCGGAATTCTTGAACGTTCGGACTCGTAGTGAGAACCACCGCCCAACCAGACGCGACATGTGTCCCTTGAGTGAAAATAATTTGACCGCTTAGAACGGCCTGCGCGTGCGATCCAACGCTTGAAGCGAAAAGCAAAAATGCCCCAATCCAAAATTTCATGGTGCGAAATTACTTGGCGTTGGCCGAGTAAAATACCCGTAAAAGTCAGATTTTGCCCCGAGGCGACGGCCTATTGGTTGAACTGAGTCATCGCTATGGATGGCCCAGCAAGCACAAAGGTTTCGAGTTGCTTAATGGCGCGGTCCATACCGGGCTTGAGCAGATCCATTTCTTCGGGTGTCCACCTCCCGAGCACAAAGTCCACTTGGTGTCCCTTTGGAAAGTGCTGCCCAATGCCAATGCGCTGACGGGCATAGTCGTGGCTGCCAAGCGTGCCTTGAATGTCTTTGAGCCCGTTGTGCCCGCCATCTGAGCCTTTGAGCTTGAGCCGCACGTGACCCACAGGCAAGGCGAGCTCGTCGACGACCACCACGAGGTTTTCGATCGGAATCTTTTCTTCGTCGAGCCAATAGCGCACGGATTTGCCACTCAAGTTCATGAACGTACTAGGCTTGATGAGCACGATTGTCCTGCCCTTGATGCTCAGTTGGGCGCGGTCACCCAGGCGCGAAATAGAAAAGGACGCCGAGTGAGCCAAAGCCCAGGCGTCCAGTAGGTCGAACCCAATGTTGTGACGGGTCCGGGCGTATTCACTGCCCGGGTTGCCCAGTCCCACCACGAGGAACTTCTTCATTTACTCTGCGCTTACTTCGGCAGGAGCTGCTTCTTCTTCGCCGGCGTCTGTGTCTACAACCGCATTACGCGACATTGCGATGGATACTACGACCGCATTGTCGGAGTTCAGAATTTCGTATGGCTTGCTCGCTTTAACGTCAGCAACGCGGACGGCTTGACCAATGCGGAGCTCGGTAATGTCGTGCTCAATTGAAGAAGGTAGGTCGTTAATTAAGCCTTTCACTTTCAGGTTGCGAAGGCTGAACTTCAATTTTCCACCGTTGCGCACACCTTGTGAGTTGCCAGTGAGTACCATTGGAACTTGAATGGTAACAGGCTTTCCGTCAAGAACTTGGATAAAGTCTACGTGCGTCAACGCGTCGTTAAGGACGTGGAACTGCATGTCTTGAATTACAGCTTGGTAGGTCTTGCCTTCGAGTTCGATTGACGCCATACGTGCCTCTGCCGTGTAGACAAGGTCGCGAAAGGCAAGAATAGGAGCGCAGAAATGAACGGGGTTGTCACCACCGTACATCACGCAGGGGACTTGGCCCTGATCGCGGAGCTGCTTGGCGAACTTGGTGCCCAATTCGGTGCGGACGGTGCCTTGGAGTGTTACGGATTGCATGGCTTTGGGGAATCGAGATTTAGAACAAAAAGTGGTCGCTGATGGACTCGTTGGATTGGACTTTGCGCATCACCGAAGCAAAAAGTGGTGCTACGCTGAGTGTGCGGATTTTAGAACTGTTCCGCTTCAGAGGTATGGTGTCAGTAATGACGAGTTCGTCGAGGGCCGAGGCTTCAATGCGCTCGATGGCGTTGCCTGAAAGCACGCCATGGGTACAGTAGGCGCGCACTGATTTAGCACCTTCCTCAATCAGCATGTCCGCTGCTTTAGTCAGTGTACCCGCGGTATCGACCATGTCGTCCAACAAAATGATATTGCGGTCTTTGACATCGCCAATGACGGTCATTTTGTCTACGACGTTTGCTTTTTTGCGCTGCTTGTAGCAAATGACGACATCTGCACCGAGTTGGTTTCCGTATGCTGAAGCGCGCTTTGATCCACCCACGTCGGGTGACGCAATGGTGAGGTTTTCGAGCTGAAGTCGCTCAATGTCCGGAACAAAAACGCTGCTGCTGTACAAGTGATCTACGGGCACTTCAAAGAATCCTTGGATCTGGTCGGCATGCAAGTCCATCGTCATGACACGGGTCGCGCCTGCTGCTTCGAGAAGCTTTGCCACCAGCTTGCTGGTAATCGGAACGCGCGGCTTGTCTTTGCGGTCCTGACGTGCGTAGCCGTAGTACGGAATCACTGCAGTGATGTGGCGAGCAGATGCGCGTTTTGCGGCATCAATCATCTGAAGAAGCTCAAAGAGATTCTCGGCAGAGGGCATGGTACTCTGAATAAGAAATACGCGACGTCCGCGCACCGATTCCTCAAACCAAAGTACATATTCACCATCTGAAAATGGCTGTATCGCAACTTTTCCAAGGCCTTGGCCATACTCCGACGCAATCGCTTCTGCGAGTGAGGTCGTAGCCGTGCCGGCGAAGAGTTTAGCGATGGGTTCCATTGGAGTTTTCTTCAGGGGGTGCAAATGTACAAATTTATTGTGTATTTTTGCCCTTCCTTGCCCAGGTGGCGGAATTGGTAGACGCGCACGACTCAAACTCGTGTTCCCCTGGAGTGCGGGTTCGATTCCCGCCCTGGGCACAAGGAATCTTCTTCTAGCTTATGGCTGATACAAAGACCGCAAAGTATGATACAGCTTATCTGCGAATGGCGGCCGAATGGTCTAAGTTATCCTATTGCCAGCGCCGCCAAGTGGGCGCGCTCATCGTAAAGGGCCGAAGCATTATCTCAGACGGATACAACGGAACCCCAAGTGGGTTTGAAAACTTTTGTGAGGACGAAGAAGGCTATACCAAATGGTACGTGCTTCATGCTGAGGCCAACGCGATCCTCAAAGTGGCTTCGACTACTCAATCCTGTGAGGGCGCTACGCTCTACTTGACCATGTCTCCCTGCCGCGAGTGCAGCAAGCTCATTCACCAGGCCGGAATCCGCCGCGTAGTCTACGCCAGCGAATACAAAGACCTCTCTGGTGTGGAATTTTTGCGCAAGGCCGGAGTTGAGGTGGAACTCGTTGGTTTGTAGCTAGCAACTGGCAACTGGTTTCTTGATTCTCGTAACCTGTTTCTCGTCTCTTATTTCTGGTGTATCCGATGGCTGCACATTCGATAATAATGCCGTGTTCACCAGCAACGAGAACCAAGAAGCACTAAACAAAGTACATAAAAAAAGCCACCCTATCGGATGGCCTCTCTCTTTAGAGCTCTAGAGAAATTACTCAGCAGCAGCCTCCTCGCCTTCAGCAGCAACCTCTTCGGTAGCTTCTACAGGGGTGGTGTCTTCAGTAACTGCCTCTTCAACCACGGTCGTGTCTACAGTCTCTTCAACAACTGCTTCTTCAGCGGTGTTGTTGCAAGCGGCGAAAGCAACGAGGGCCAGGGCGCTCAGAAAAAAGCTTACTTTTTTCATTTTGGGTTTTGGTTTTTAATTGTTTAGGACTTCGAAATCCACCGCAAAGGTATATGAATTTTTTCGCTGTGCAAGTGGGTGCGGTCAAGCTAATTTTTTCAAGAGTGACGTCATCGAGACCGACGAGTACAAACGTGCGGCAAGCGATGAAATAGGAAGGCGCTCCTGCTTCATATTGTCGCGGTCCCTAAGTGTAACGGTTTGATCTTCAATGGATTGATGGTCCACGGTGATGCAGTACGGGGTGCCTGCGGCGTCCTGACGTCGGTAGCGCTTGCCGATGGCGTCCTTCTCGTCGACAGCTACTTGAAAGTCCCAGCGCAACTCTTCGTAGACTTTTTGGGCCAGTTCGGGGAGACCATCTTTCTTCAAGAGCGGTAAAATGGCAACTTGAGTGGGTGCAACGGCGTAGGGTAGGCGAAGTACGCTCCGTGTAGATCCGTCCTCGAGCACCTCTTCGTCAAGCGCAGTTGACAGAACCGCTAAAAACAGGCGATCGAGCCCGACCGAGGTCTCAACAACGTATGGGGTGTAGGATTCGTTGGTTTCGGGATCGAAGTACTGCACTTTACGGCCCGAGAACTCTGAGTGCCGGCTCAAGTCAAAGTCGGTGCGCGAGTGGATGCCTTCGAGCTCTTTGAATCCGAACGGAAACTGGAACTCAATGTCGGCGGCGGCATTCGCGTAGTGGGCCAACTTCTCATGATCGTGAAAGCGGTAACGCTCAGGCCCTAAGCCAAGGGCAAGGTGCCACTGCATTCGCGCGTGCTTCCAATGCGCGTACCATTCCATTTCGCTTCCGGGGCGGACGAAGTACTGCATCTCCATCTGCTCAAATTCGCGCATTCTAAAGATGAACTGTCGGGCTACGATTTCGTTGCGAAACGCTTTACCCGTTTGAGCAATACCAAACGGAAGCTTCATACGCCCCGTCTTTTGCACGTTGAGAAAGTTCACAAAGATCCCCTGAGCCGTCTCGGGGCGCAGGTAGAGGTCGCTCGCCTCTTCAGCAACGGAACCCATTTTGGTCGCGAACATCAAGTTGAACTGACGGAGTTCGGTCCAATTGCCACTTCCGCTGACCGGGCAGGTAATTTTTTCGTCGATGATGACCTGGCGGGCGGCAGACAAGTCGCCTGCTTCGAGCGCCTTGTTGAAACGTGAAAGCGCCTCGTCGGCCTTCGTGAGGTACTCCACGACGCGCCCATTGGTACTGCGGTACAGGGCCTCGTCAAACGTTTCGCCAAAGCGGGCCTTGGCCTTTTCGACTTCTTTGTCGGCCTTTTGGCGAAGCTTTTCGGCGTAATCTTCGACCAAAACATCGGCGCGGTACCGCTTTTTGCTGTCTTTGTTGTCGATCATCGGGTCGTTGAACGCATCGACGTGACCGCTCGCCTTCCACACGGTGGGGTGCATAAAAATGGCCGAATCCAGGCCCACCACATTGCCCTGAAGCTGTACCATTGCCTTCCACCAATACTGGCGAAGGTTGTTTTTGAGGAGCACGCCATTTTGGCCGTAGTCGTACACGGCGCTCAGCCCGTCGTAGAGCTCGCTCGACTGAAAAATAAAACCGTACTCTTTGGCGTGGGCAATGACGCGCTTAAAGGCCTCTTCGGGGCTAGGGGTCGACATGGCGGAACTAGGATAAAAGTGTGGGCAAGTTGCTCGTAAACAGCTTCACCGAAATTGCTAACAGGATGATTCCAAAAACTTTGCGAAGGACGTTGATTCCGTTTTTGCCGAGCACATGTTCCAGGCGACGCGTGTTTTTCAGTACAATATAGACCAGTACAGAATTGATCAGGATCCCGATGATGATGTTGATCGTTTCGTATTCCGAGCGAATGGAGACCAAGGTGGTCAAGGTTCCGGCGCCGGCGATGAGGGGAAACGCGATGGGCACGATGCTGGCAGACTCCGGTTCCGCCTCTTTGTAAATGCGTACCCCGAGGATCATTTCGAGGGCCAAAAAGAACAGGACGAGTGAGCCCGCCACAGCAAAAGAGGCCACGTCAACCCCGAAGAGTTTGAGGATTCCTTCACCGACAAAAAGAAAGAGAATCATGATGACTGTCGCGGCCAACGTTGCCTTCTCGCTCTGAATGTGGCCGACGTTGTTGCGGAGCGAGATGACCACGGGTATGCTTCCGATGATGTCGATCACCGCGAAGAGGACCATGGTTACGCTGAGGATTTCTGAAAAATTCACGATGTCACAAAGGTAGTGCGCTGCCGGCGGAGCGGCTACTTTTGTCCCCGTGATCGCCATTGGGAATACGTTAGCCTCAGATGAAGTTTTTTCGCACGCCTTTGTGTGCGACCTCGGCAAGTGCAAGGGTGCTTGCTGTGTGGAGGGAGACGCGGGGGCTCCGTTGCGCGACGACGAGCTCGAGGTGCTGGACCGCATTCGACCTGCCGTCGAACCCTACTTGCGGCCTGAAGGTTTGGCAGCACTTGCCGAGCAGGGATCCTATGTGCGCGACACAGACGGCGAGTGGGTGACACCGCTTGTCGGCGGTAAGGAGTGCGCCTATGTGGTGTTTGAGGGCGGAACCTCGTTCTGCGGAATCGAACGCGCCTACCGCGATGGGGCAGTAGACTGGCCAAAGCCGCTCTCGTGCCATTTGTACCCCATTCGAGTCACTTCGTACAAGGCTTATGATGCCTTAAATGTGGACCACTGGAAGGTCTGCGAACCCGCGTGCAGCCTGGGTTCTTCGCTTCAAGTTCCCGTATTTCGTTTTTTGAAGGATCCACTCATAAGAGCCTATGGTCCAGCATGGTACGCAGAAGCGGAGCTGGTACATCAAACGTTGCATCAGCATCGTGGCAAGGCCTGAGGGCTTTGTTGAAAACTATGGTATAATGTTCAAATCTATGTCTTGTCCCAAGGCCAAGAGTTTTGAACTTTTGTAAGGCGCAAAACAGCCCCTCACCGGAAGCTCATTCGCTTCGAAATGCTAATGTTTTGTTATTCAAAAGGATACAAAAAAACTATATGAACGATGAGCAATACTATTAACGCTAACGAACCGATACTCAGTGAGAACCCAAACCGCTTCGTGCTCTTTCCAATTGAGCACAACGACATTTGGGAAATTTACAAGCGCGCCGAAGCCAGCTTCTGGACAGCAGAAGAAATCGACCTGCACCAAGACGCCTCGGATTGGGAGAATAAACTGACAGAAGACGAGCGCTACTTTATCAAGCACATCCTCGCATTTTTTGCTGCATCGGACGGCATCGTCAACGAGAACCTCGCAGAAAACTTCGTGAATGAAGTTCAGTACACCGAGGCCAAATTCTTCTACGGGTTTCAAATCATGATGGAAAATATCCACAGTGAGACCTACTCGTTGTTGATTGATACGTACGTCAAAGACCCCGCAGAGCGCCACCAGCTGTTTAACGCAATTGATACGTTTGAAGCCATCAAAAAGAAGGCTGATTGGGCCCTTCGCTGGATTTCATCGCCTTCGTTTGCCGAGCGACTCATTGCGTTCGCTGCAGTTGAGGGCATTTTCTTCAGCGGAGCCTTCTGTTCGATCTTTTGGATGAAAAAGCGCGGATTGATGCCGGGCTTAACCTTCTCAAACGAGCTGATTAGCCGCGACGAGGGTATGCATTGTGACTTTGCGGTGCACTTGCACAACCAGCACTTGGTAAATAAAGTACCCAAAGAGCGCATCACTCAAATCATTACTGAGGCACTGGATATTGAGCGTGAATTCATCACTGAATCACTACCGGTTGATTTGATTGGAATGAACAGTCGTTTGATGGTGCAGTACCTCGAATTTGTGACCGACCGCTTACTTTCGGAGTTGGGCTGCGACCGGATCTTTAATAAAGAGAATCCGTTTGACTTCATGGATATGATTTCATTGGAGGGCAAGACCAACTTCTTTGAGAAGCGCGTGTCTGACTACCGAAAAGCCGGAGTTGGCGCCGAAGTAGAGTCCAATGCTGACACGTTCTCTTTTGATTCAGAGTTCTAATTGAAATAGCGCATGATGCATGTTATTAAGCGCGACGGCCGCAAAGAAGCCGTTAAATTCGACAAAATCACCGCTCGAATTCAGAAGTTATGCTACGGCTTAAGCCCGTTGGTTGATCCTACAGCGGTTGCGCTTCGCGTAATTGAGGGTCTGTACGATGGAGTTACTACGAGTGAATTAGACAGTTTAGCGGCAGAAGTATCTGCTTCAATGACTGTCCGCCACCCGGACTTTGCGCAACTCGCTGCGCGAATTGCGGTAAGTAACCTGCACAAGAACACCAACAAGTCGTTTACCGAAACGATGCGTGCAATGCACCAGTACGTCAATCCAAAGACAAATCAGGCTGCGCCGTTGATTGCCGATGATGTGATGGAAATCGTCGAGAAGAATTCTGAACTCTTGGATTCTACGGTGATTTACGATCGTGATTTTAGCTACGATTATTTTGGATTCAAAACGCTGGAGCGCTCGTACTTACTTCGCACCAACGGGCGCATTGCCGAGCGCCCGCAGCAGATGCTTCTGCGCGTTTCACTCGGAATCCACAAAGAGGATATTCAGGCTGCCATCGAGACCTACGACGGCATGTCGCGCGGTCTGTACACACATGCCACCCCAACTTTATTTAATGCGGGGACACCAAAGCCCCAAATGTCGAGTTGCTTTTTGCTACAAATGGCTGACGACAGCATTGACGGTATCTACGATACCCTCAAGCAGACGGCAAAAATTTCGCAGAGTGCCGGCGGAATTGGACTCAGCATTCACAATGTGCGCGCTACGGGATCCTACATCCGCGGCACGAATGGCACCTCAAATGGATTGATCCCCCTTCTTCGGGTTTTTAACGACACTGCTCGCTACGTTGATCAAGGTGGAGGCAAGCGCAAAGGATCATTTGCCGTCTACCTTGAGACATGGCATGCAGATATTTTTGACTTTCTCGATCTGAAAAAGAACACAGGTAAAGAAGAGCTTCGCGCCCGCGACCTTTTTTACGCAATGTGGATTTCAGACTTGTTCATGGAGCGAGTTGAGGCCGACGGAGAGTGGACCCTGATGTGCCCCAACGAGTGCCCTGGCCTATACGACACCTACGGTGATGCATTTAAAGTGATGTACGAGGACTACGAGCGCGCCGGCAAGGGTCGCCGTACCATCAAGGCACGCGAACTTTGGACTAAGATTTTGGAGAGCCAAATCGAGACGGGAACTCCGTACATGCTCTACAAGGACGCCGCAAACGAGAAGTCGAATCAAAAGAACTTGGGAACCATTCGCTCGTCGAACTTGTGCACCGAGATTATGGAGTACACTGCTCCTGATGAAATAGCGGTGTGCAACTTGGCGTCAATCGCGCTTCCGAAGTATCTAGATAACGGAGCATTTGACCATCAAATGCTCTACGACATTACCTACAAGGTGACGCACAACCTCAACGACGTCATTGACCAGAACTACTACCCGGTTCCTGAAGCACGCAA
>DMDX01000167.1:0-12725 GCA_003451355.1 Cryomorphaceae bacterium | reverse complement strand
GCCAAAAGAGACGGCGCCTACGAAACCTTCAAAGGTTCTCCGATTAGCGAGGGTAAGTTTCAGTTCAACTTGTGGGGCGTAACCGAAGACGAGCTGAGCGGACGCTGGGATTGGAAGGCCCTTCGCAAAGAAGTGATGAAGCACGGAGTGCGCAATTCGCTGCTGGTGGCCCCGATGCCTACGGCTTCAACTTCACAGATTCTCGGAAACAACGAGTGCTTCGAGCCGTACACGAGCAATCTGTACACGCGTCGCGTGCTTTCTGGTGAGTTCATCGTGGTTAACAAGCATTTGTTGATTGACCTCGTGAAACTTGGCCTGTGGAACGACGATGTCAAGAACGCCATTATGGCCAACAATGGATCGATTCAAGCCATTGACGGAATTCCGGACAACATCAAAGAATTGTACAAGACGGTGTGGGAACTCTCCATGCGTGACATCATTGATATGGCAGCAGACCGAGGGCTGTTTATCGATCAGTCGCAGTCCCTCAATTTGTTTGTGGAGTCACCGAATATGGGTAAGCTTACGTCGATGCACTTTTATGCATGGAAAAAGGGCCTCAAAACGGGTATGTACTACTTGCGCACCAAAGCGGCTTCTGCGGCGATTAAGTTCACGGTAAAGAAAAAGTCCGAGTCAGCTTCAGTTACTGAAGTGTTCAGTGAAGTGGTCGTAAAAGAGCAGCAAGAGGCATTAGCGGCAATGGCTACTCCAGATGTTAAGTTGTACAGCTCCGAAGAGGCCGTAGCATGTTCTTTGGACAATCCAGACGAATGTGAAGCATGTGGATCATAGATTGACATGCAGATTTTACTAAAATTGTCCGCGTAACTGCGGACATTTTTTATTTCTTAAACATTGTTTTTCAGGAAATTGTGTACCTTAATGGTGTTAAATCTACTGAAAGAATGGCACGACAACGACACAATGGCCGCGACGTGGATGAGCTCCGTAGGCGGCACCAAAATGAGGAGCTCGAGCACGACAAGGCTGCTACGACTACACAAATTGTGGTGCTCGTGGTGATCTTGAGCATCGTCGCGGGTTTGGCGTACTACTTGAGCACCTAAGTCCGCGGGCGTACCTTCGCTTCGCATGAAGCGGTGGACTACGTGGCTTGGCGGTGGCCTTGGATGGGCGCTTGGCGGACCTGTAGGTGCGCTGCTTGGAGCGGCGGTAGGTAACGCATTGTCTGATTTTTGGTCCAAAGACGAAAAAGGCGCACGTGTGCCCTCGTCAGAACGGGACTTTCATGCTTCGCTCCTGGTGCTCGCCTCTATGGTCATCAAGGCCGACGGTAGGGTTGACGACCGCGAACTCAGTTTTGTCCGCGAACAATTCAAACAGTGGTTTGGTGTGGACCGGGCCAATGAGGCGTTTCGGTTTTTTAAGCAAGTAGTTCAGGAGCAGCCCGCGCTTACGACCGTGTGCAGTGAGGTGCGGCGCCATATGAGCCTACAGGGTCGGATTCAGATTGTCGGATTCTTGTTTGCCTTGGCCTATGCGGATGGTGAACTTCAGCCATCAGAGCGACAGATTATTGCACGAATTGCGCAGTACTTAGGATTAAACCAATCGGATTTTGATCGTCAGGAACTGCTGCACCGTCCTAGTGTGAGGCGCCAGGACCCCTATGAGGTACTTGGATTGGCTTTAAGTGCAAGCGATTCCGACATCAAATCCGCCTACCGTAAGCTGGTTAAAAAGTACCATCCCGACGCCCTTCAGGGTATGGGTGAAGATGTGGTCAAAGAGGCTGAGGCAACGTTTCGGCAAATTCATGATGCCTACGAAGAACTTTGTAAGGCCCGTGGCATTAAGTAGGTATGGACTTTCGTGATCCCATCCGCGCCGAACTGACGCAATTCAACAAGGAGTTTCCCAAGGCGTTCAGCTCAAAGGTTGCGCTGCTGGACCTGATTCTGCGCTACGTGGTGCGGCAAAAAGGCAAGCAGCTGAGGCCGTCGCTCGTTTTTTTGGTGGCCAAGGCCTACGGAAGCGCGGCGGAACGGAGCTTTCGGGGCGCAACGCTCGTAGAGCTGATGCACACTGCCACGCTCGTGCACGACGATGTGGTGGACGAGTCTGCGGTTCGCCGTTCGATGTTTTCAATCAACGCGCTGTGGAAGAATAAAATCGCGGTACTGGTCGGTGACTACATGCTTTCTCGGGTGCTACTGCTCGCCGTAGAATCGGGCGACCACGACCTCCTCAAGATTGTGAGCACTGCGGTGCGGGCTATGAGCGAGGGCGAGCTTCTTCAGATTGAGAAGGCGCGGCGGCTGGACATTGACGAGTCGGTGTACTACGACATCATTCAAAAAAAGACAGCTTCGCTGATGGCGTCGTGCTGTGCCGTGGGTGCGGCTTCGGTCGGGGCCGATGAGGCAGAAGTGCGCCGTGCGGAGTCCTTTGGAAATGCACTGGGCATGGGCTTTCAAATTCAAGACGATCTACTCGACTACCAGGCCTACGGCCAGAGCGGCAAGCCCTCGGGAATCGACGTGCGGGAGCAAAAAATGACGCTTCCGTTGATTTATGCGCTGCGCCGCGCGGATTCCGCCAAAAAGCGTGAACTCATGCGCATTGTGCGCCGTAAATCCAACGACCCTGAAAGCATTCGCATCCTGATGACCGATGTGGCGTCGCTCGGAGGCCTTGACTACGCCCGTGAACGACGGGACCACTTCCTCGGTGAGGCCCGCGGAATCTTGGCGGAATTCCCCGCTGGAGAGGCCCGCCAAGCACTTGAAGTTCTTGTGGATTTTGTGGGCCAGCGGGCCAAATAATTCCTACCTTCAAGTTTATGGGACTCATTTCACCAGCCACTATTGACCGCATTCTCGATGCCGCGCGTATTGAGGAAGTGGTGGGTGAATTTGTGACCCTGAAGCGCAGCGGGGGGTCCTTTCGGGGGCTGAGTCCGTTTACGCAGGAGAAGACGCCATCGTTTTATGTGGTTCCGTCCAAAGGCATTTTCAAGTGCTTTTCGTCGGGCAAAGGCGGCTCGGTCGTGACGTTCTTGATGGAGCACGAACAGCTTTCGTACCCCGACGCACTTCGCTGGCTCGCCAAGAAGTACAATGTTGAAATTGAGGAAGAAGAATCGACTCCCGAGCAGGACGCGGTGCGCGACCGACGCGAGAGTATGTTTTCGGTCAACGCGTTCGCGCTCAAGCAGTTTAGTGAGTGGATGTGGAACGACGACCACGGCCGCGCCGTGGGATTGGCCTATGTTCGTGAGCGCGGATTCACCGACGACACGATTAAGAAGTTTGAACTCGGCTTTCACCTAGAGGGCCGCGACACCTTTGCCAAGGCTGCCCTGAAGGCGGGCTACCAGAGCGAATTTTTGGAGGCTACGGGCTTGTGCATCAAGCGCGAGTCCGGAGACTTGGTCGACCGATTCTGGGGCCGGGCTATGTTTCCTATTCACTCGTTGAGTGGGCGGGTGGTCGGATTTGGCGGCCGCGTGCTGCGCAGCGACGCCAAAACGGCGAAGTACCTGAACAGTCCTGAGTCAGAGATTTACCACAAGTCCCAGGTGCTCTATGGCCTTTTTCAGGCCAAGCAGGCGATCAGTCGGGCCAATAAGGTCTACCTCGTCGAGGGCTACACCGACGTGATCAGCATGCACCAGGGTGGGGTGCACAATGTGGTTTCATCGAGCGGAACCGCGCTGACGCTCGACCAAATCCGTCTGATTAAGCGCCTTACGGAGCACGTCACCCTGCTGTACGACGGTGATAAGGCGGGAATCCGGGCATCGTTTCGCGGAATTGACCTGCTCCTTGAAGAGGGGCTATACGTGCGCGCGGTGCCCTTACCGGTCGGTGAGGATCCGGACTCGCTCGCGCGGTCGATGGATTCCGAAGCACTGAATACCTACCTCACCGAGCACGAGGTCGACTTTATTCAGTTTAAAGTTGAAGCGCTGACCGACGAAGGCCAGGCTCAGGACCCCATTCGCCGTGCCGAAGTAGTTCGGGATGTGGTGCAGTCGGTGGCAAAGATTCCGAATGCGATTTTGCGCGAGGTCTACCTGCGTGACACAGCCCAGCGACTCGGAATCGAGGAGCGCAGCCTCTATGCTGAAATGGAGCGCATTCGCGGAGTTGAGCTGAAAAACGCAAGCCAGCGCAGGCCAGACAGGGATCCGTACGGGGATTCAAATCCGCCCGAAATGCAGGTGCAGCGGCCGCAGGCTCCGCGCCCCTTGGCGGTAGAAGAGGCACTGATTAAGGTTCTGCTGCAGCACGGCAGCGAGCGGGTTAAGTGGATGGGTCCAGACGGACTCGAGCACGAAGACGCCGCTGCTGCACTCATTTTAGATGACGTAAGCGAAGATGAGCTTGAGTTTGTACATGCTCCGTACCAGCGGATGTTTGCAGAGATGCTCTCGGTATGGCAGACTGAGGAGCGCATTTTAGGCCCTGAATATTTTGTGCGCCACGAGGACCCATCGTTGGCGGCAACCGCGGCTGAGTGCCTGACGGAGCGCCACCAACTGGCGGATTGGTCCCGAAAGAGTATTTACATCGGCGCAGTTGAGGAGCAGCTCTCAAGCCATGTTCATGAGTGCCTTTTACGGTTTAAAGAACACCGTTTAGAGGACCGCATCAAGGAATTGGTCGTGGAGTTGGGTGCCCTGACAGACGAGGCCGAGCGCCAGGCCAAAATGACCGAGTTTATGAACATTCAAGCGATGCGCAACGCCCTTAGGGCAGAGCTGCAGCGGGTGGTATGATCGTTGTGAACCCCATTGTATGAATATTCCTGCACAGCGCCCTTCATGGGGTGTACGTTTGATTGCGCGCACGTTGGCGGCATTCGGGACGGCGTGGTTGCTGCCCGGAGTGGATTTGGATCAATTCACCACGGCAATTTGGCTGTCAGTGGTGCTGGCCCTGCTTAACGCTACGATAAAGCCGCTGCTAATCATCTTTACGATCCCACTGACCGTGTTCACTTTTGGCCTCTTTTTGCTGGTAATCAACGCCGGAGTCGTGCTGCTTGCGAGCGATTGGGTCGATGGATTCACCGTGGACGGATTTTGGTCGGCCTTGGCGTTCAGCGTCATCTATTCGGCGCTTTCGAGCATGCTCGAGGGCCAGTGGAAGGTCCGCGTCCAGGGTGCGCGGCGGGGTTAGACCGCGAGCTATCCTTGCCCGGTAACGCCCCCAGCGATGATGTACTTCATAATGTCGCCGGTTTTGCCATTCAAAGGCTCGACATAACTCGGCGGAACCACGTACATGTCGCCCATAATGGTCAACGCCAGCGGGACATAGACCATCACGTAGCCCTCGGGCGCGTTGCCCAGTTCTTTGAGCGTGTCGTCGGTGACAAACCCAACCTTGCGCACCTCGCTGTCTGGAGCCATGCGCACCAAGACCGCGTTTTCGAATCCCTTCTTTTTGCCGGTCAAGCTTTTCATGACGTCTTTGGTCGAGCTATATACGAGTTTCACGAGCGGAACCTTTTCGAGCAAGCCATCCACCAACTTGACGAGTGGGGTCTTGACGGCGAAGTTGCCCAAGAATCCGACGAGGGTCACCCCGACAAGGAGCGTCAGCAGCCCAAGCCCCGGAATGTCAAAGGGAATGATTGAGTCCAAGGAACTGAGTGCCCAGATGAGGACGTATGCGGTAAGCGCCAGGGGTGTCGTATAGAGCAGGCCTTGGATGAAGTAGTTGATGATGCGGTTTTTCATAGGGTAGGGTAGTTGGCTTGGGTTTTCTTAGGCAGTCCGGCGACCACGAGGTTGTAGGACTGGCGGATCCAGGCGGTGAGGGTTCGGTTGGGGGCACTTCCGTCAAGGCGCACGGCGCTCCAGTGGACGGGGCTCATGTGGGATGCGCGCTCGAGGCATGGGTATTCCGCACGAAGGTCGTCGAGTTCTTCAGGCGGGAATTTCAGGGCCATTCCGACGGGTTCGGGTTCGTCGAGCGGAATGATGGCGAACATCTTGCCGGCCACCTTGAGCACGACGTGGTCGGGCCCGAATGGCGTGGTTACTTCGGCATGAGGTAGTTCGGCTGCGTATGCAAGGGCTTCGTCTCGATTCACAGTACTAAAGTTCGGTCACCGGATCCCAAAAGTGGCGGGCAAATTCTTGAATTTGATCGTCTTCGACGCAGATGCCTTCGGACTCGAGCTGCTGCTGCATGGCGGTGAATCCGCCGAAGTGGTGCTTGCCCGTGAGGATACCGAGGCGGTTAACCACCCGATGCGCGGGAACGTCGGGCAGGCTGTGGGCCGCGTTCATGGCGTAGCCGACGGTTCGGGCTCCGCCGGCGCTGCCGAGGTAGCGGGCGATTGCCCCGTAGCTGGTGACGCGACCGGTCGGAATCTGGCGCACGACTGCATAGACGCGCTGAAAGAAGTCCGATTCCGGGGCACTCACGCGAAGCGAAACTTTAGGTAGGTGATGGTTTTGCCCTTGTCCATAAAGAGCCGCTCGTAGTAGGTCTGGCAGGCAAACGCGACGTGGTCGGGGTAGGGCTCGAGTTGGCGGTAGACGTCGTGGTAGGTCTCAAGTACCTCGTGTCCTTGGAGCTCGAGGATTCCGTGAAGGTATCCGTGTAGGAATTCGCTGTCGGTTTTGAGGTGCAGGACTCCGCCCGGCTTGAGCAATCGCTGGTAGCGCGCTAAAAATTTGGGGTTGACCATGCGGTGCTTGGCGCGCTGGTACTTGATTTGCGGGTCGGGGAAGGTGATCCAGAGTTCGTCGATTTCACCAGGGGCGAAAGCCTGCTCGAGCCATTCGATGCGGGTGCGTAAAAAGCCTACTTGGGCCAGACCTTCGGCCTGGGCCTCTGTGGCGCCCTTCCAAATGCGGGCCCCTTTGATATCAATGCCGAGGTAGCTTTTGTCGGGTTCGCGCCGGGCTAGGGCGACGGTGTATTCGCCGCGTCCGCAGCCGAGTTCTACAACGAGGGGTTGGTCGGACTTAAAAAAATCGGACTTCCACTGACCGCGCAGGCGGAATGTACCCAAAATCTCTTCTTTGCTCGGCTGGACGACGTGCGGCATTGCGTCCAACTGGGCGAACTTTTCAAGCTTGCCTTTTCCCATGGGTCAAAGGTAGGCTTGTCCCGAGGTCGGCTGTAGGTCTAAGAGGCGTGCTTGTACGCTGCGCTCGCCGCGGTACTCGTTCCACGAGAGTTGAAAGGCTGCGTCGACGAGTCCTTCGGGAACCGCGTCGTCGCCCCACTGAAAGTAGATTCCGCGCAGTGAACGCTGGCGAAAAGGGTCAAAAAGTTCAACCTGAAGGTGTTCGCCTTCAGCTCCGACTTTTTTAGTGTAGGCAAGCTCCACGCCGCGCACGCCCCACACGGGAGCCGGATTGCCGACTCCAAAGGGTTCGAGTCGGTCCTGTAAAGTGAGCAAGCGCGGGGTGACTTCGTCGATGCGGAGTACCACATCCACTGAGATCTGCGGCTGGCGCATGGCTTCGGGCCAGCGGCGGTCCACGGCGGCATTCAGGGCGATTCTGAATTCGTCGAGGTTTTCGGGCATGCACGTCATTCCGGCGGCGGCCTTGTGTCCGCCAAACTGAATGAGGTGGGCGCTGGCGTCGTCGAGTGCGGCGTACAAGTCAAGGCCTGGTGCGCTGCGGGCGCTGCCCGAAAGGACGCCTTCGTGCTCGGTAAAAGCTACGACGGGGCGGTAGAACCGCTCGGCGACCCGTTGGGCGATGAGCCCTACGATGCCCTTGTGCCAGTCGGGGTGGTAGAGCACTAAGGCGAGGTCGTCTGCTACGTCTTCGGCCATTTCAAGAGCTTCCTCGACCATGCGGCGTTCGGTGCTCCGTCGCGTGGTGTTGAGGTCGTGAAGGTCTTGGCTAAACTGTTCAATGGGCCCTGTGTCGGTAGCGGTGAGCAGATGCACGGCACGCAGTCCGTGGTCCATGCGTCCGGCCGCATTGATTTTGGGGGCGACACTGAAGCTGAGGTCTCGGGCACTGACGGGTCCGCGGCGCTCACCAATCAGCGCTTGTAAAGACGGACGGGGCTTCGTGTTGATGAGTTCCATCCCCTGAATCAGCCAGCGTCGGTTGAGGCCAACCATCGGAACCATATCTGCCGCAATACTCAAAGCAAGCAAGTCCAGGTGGGCGTCGAGCTCTGAAGCATCTAACCCGGCTGCGTCGTAGGCACTGCGCCACAGCATAAATCCCACCCCGCATCCAGAGAGGTAGGTGTGGCCAAAGTTGCAGTCGCTTCGAAGGGGGTCGAGCACTGCGAGTGCATTGGGCAAGCGTTCCTCAGGCTGGTGGTGGTCTGCCACAATCACGTCCAGGCCTTGGGCCACGGCGTAGTCGATTTCGTCAAAGGCCTTGACTCCGCAATCGAGGGCGATGAGCACTTTGGCTCCGAGTTCTACGGCCCGGTCAATGCCTGCCTTGGATAGCCCGTAGCCTTCGCGGTAGCGGTCGGGAATGTATGCCTCGCTGCGCCATCCGCCGGCTCTGAGCGCAAGCGTGCCGACCGAAACGGCCGTGGTTCCGTCGACGTCGTAGTCGCCAAACAAGAATACGAGCTCGCCTTGGGCTCGCGCCACAGCTAGGCGTTCGGACGCCTCGGCCATGCCCGCCATGTCGAGGGGGTTGACTTCGTCGGGATCGGTCCCGTGAATCCAGTCCCGGACCTCATCGAGGTTGCGAAACCCGCGCAGGGCGAGCAGTTCCGCCATCGGTCGGTCGACTTGCTTCACAAGTTCGGCCACAGCAGACACATCAGATTTTGGTGGAAGTGTCCACCACTTGCGGCGAGAGTGACTCATGCCTCTTCGCGACGTTGCTCCTGGTAGATCGCAGCTTGGTGCTGCACGGAATAGCGGTGTACCAATTCAAAGAATGCTTTGACATAGTTTGGATCGAGGCCCAATTTAGCGGCTTGGGATTCGCGCTGATCCAGCATGTCGAGCCACCGGTCCATTTGAAAGACACTTGCTCCGAGTTCAAGTTTGCGGTGCGCCAGGCGCTCCACAATCTCTTGGCGGTGCTGAATGAGCTCAACAAGTTGTGCATCAATTTGATCGAGTTGGTCCCGGTCGGAACTCAATCGAGTCGATACTGCACCGGGATCTGCATGTTCGAGATAGCGTGCTAGTCGGTCGAGTAGGGCCGCAAAGCGCGCGGGGGTGAGCTGCTGTGTGGCATCGCTGAGCGCTTCGTCTGGTTGCGGATGAATTTCGATCATCAATCCGTCCAGGGCGAGGTCCATCGCGATTTGCGAAACAGACTCCACGAGGTCGCGTTGGCCGGCGATGTGGCTCGGGTCACAAAAAATAGGTAGGTCCGGAACCTGCCGGCGAAGTTCAAAGGTGAGTTCCCAGCGCGGGTCGTTTCGGTAGGGCTCGGGGTGTGTCGCAAAAAATCCGCGGTGGACTGCAGCGAGGTCGCTCAAGCCCATTTTGTCGAGTCGCTCAAGCGCGCCCAACCACAAACCGACGTCGGCGTGAATGGGGTTTTTGACGAGCACCGGAATCTGGCTTCCTTTGAGTGCCTCGGCGATCTCTTGGACGTAAAATGGGTTGACGGTGGTACGCGCTCCGACCCAGACGGCGTCGGCTTTGGCGGCCAACGCACGCTCTACGTGCTGGGGGTTGCCCACTTCGATTACAAACGGAAGCCCCACCTCGGTGCGCATAATCTGCAGCCATTCCAAAGCGTTGTAGCCGGCCCCCTCGAATGCTCCGGGTCGGGTTCGCGGCTTCCAGACCCCGGCGCGAAAGAGCTGGGTTCGCCCGTCGGCCTTGAGTGCGCGGGCAGTCTCAAGAACCTGGTCAAGGGACTCTGCCGAGCACGGACCTGCAATCACCCAGGGTTGACCGGGTTCGGGGCTCCAGTGGCCAAAGGGTCGGTGTCGGCGGGCAGCAGCGCTCATTCTTCGTCTGATTTAGCGGGGGATTTGGCCCCCTCAACTACAACCACGAGTTCGCCCCGTGGTTCGACCTCGGCAAAGTATGCGGCGAGCTCTGCGGCGGTTCCGCGGTGGTATGTTTCGTGCAACTTGCTGAGTTCCCGAACGACACACATTCCTCGGTCCGGGCCCAGCCATTCGACTACTTCGCCCAAAAGTTTGCGCAGTCGGTGCGGCGATTCATAGGCGACGATGGTGCGTGCCTCACTGCGCCAGCTTTGGATTCTCGTTTGGCGACCTTTTTTTTGCGGAACAAAGCCCTCAAACACAAATCGATCGCACGGAAACCCACTCGCCACGAGCGCCGGAATAAGTGCAGTGGGCCCTGGAAGGGCTTCAACCACAACCCCCGCTTGGATGCAGGCTCGGACGAGCAAAAATCCAGGGTCGCTGATGCCGGGAGTTCCAGCGTCGCTCGCGAGGGCCACGTGGCCAGAGCTGTCGGCAATCATGCGCACAATGCCATCAGCTTGCGCATGCTCGTTGTGCATGTGGTAGGCGCGAAGCTTTGCTTCTAACCCCAATAATTTGAGTAGTTTACCTGTGGTACGGGTGTCTTCGGCGAGGACGATCTCGGCCTCAACCAGTGCAATTTTTGCACGGTCGGTGATGTCGCCTAGGTTTCCGATGGGGGTCGGAACCAGCACCAGTTTGCCCATCTATTCGAAGCGGGCGTAGACCAGGTTCATGAAGCGGTCGGCCACGTCAGGGCACTTGCTCCAGTCGTACTCGGGCTGTACGGCTTCGCGGATGAAGGTTTCGCATTCAGCCTTCGACTCGAGCGTGGCCAAGTACGCAACCACGCGCTGGTAGTCGTGGTCGTCGCCCCCAAAAAGACTCTTGACAAAAGCGAGGCGGTCGTTGAGCCCGGCATTGAGGTTGGCGTAGCGGGCGTTCACAGATTTAGCTGCTGGTTGCTGGTCGCTGGCTGCTAGTTGCTGGTCGCTCGCTACTGGCTGCTGGTCGCTGGTTGCTGGCTGCTGGCTGCTGGTTGCAGGCGCAATGGCGTCAATTTGCGCGGAGACGGCGGCAGATATTTGCTGGGAGGCGGCGGCTTGGGCTGCTGCTGCTTG
This sequence comes from Cryomorphaceae bacterium, assembly GCA_003451355.1. Lineage (GTDB taxonomy): Bacteria > Bacteroidota > Bacteroidia > Flavobacteriales > Schleiferiaceae > TMED14. The sequence continues at coordinate 1,717 of DMDX01000167.1, read as the reverse complement.
AGCTTCGAGCTGGGCTTGTGCGGCGGCGTGTGCGGCGGCTAACTCGGCGTGTGCGGCGGCATGGGCTGCGGCAACTGAGGCGTGAATTTTGGCTTGATGCGCCTGAATGAGGAGGGATTCGAGGTGGCGCAGTTCCGCATCCGACGGAATGCTCGATTGAAGCGAGGTTTCGAGGCCAGAAAGGGCAGAAGAAAGGGCGGTGCTCATGGTTGAAAGCCGTAGTTTAGCGGAAGTGGAAAAGTACGAAATGTTCCAAGAGCACACGCCCCGTTCGGGACACATTGAAGTGATTGCGGGCTCGATGTTTTCGGGTAAGACCGAGGAGTTGATTCGCAGGCTAAAGCGCGCCCAAATTGCGCAACTTAAGGTGATGGTTTTCAAACCGCTAACCGACAATCGATACGCCGACAACGCGGTGGTGACGCACGATGAGGGTCGCATGGACGCCCGTCCGGTGGCTGTGGCGCACGAAATTTTGGCGCTCGCTGAGGGTGCCGATGTGGTCGGATTGGACGAGGCGCAGTTTTTTGACGACGGAATCGTTGCGGTGGCCAATGCCCTGGCCGACCGCGGAACTCGTGTGGTTGCAGCGGGTCTTGATATGGACTTTAATGGGGTTCCGTTTGGCCCCATGCCTCATTTGATGGCAGTGGCGGAATTTGTGACCAAGGTGCACGCCATCTGCGTCCGGAGCGGAGAACTCGCGAACTACTCGCACCGCCTTACGCCCGACGCCAACCAAGTCATGCTGGGCGACCGCCGTACCTACGAACCCCTTTCGCGGTCCGAGTTTGTGCGTGCCCGCGGCAAGAACGAATAAGACGATGACCGCTCCGCGCTGGACCCTATCGCACGTTGCGGCCCTGATTGGGGCGGATTTTGCCGCGGCCATGCCAAACCTCGAATTGAGCCGAATGGCGACCGATTCGCGTACGACCCAAACGGAGCCTGCTCTTTTTTGGGCACTGACCACGCCCTCGGGCGACGGCCACCGCCACTTGAATGAGGCTTTTGAGCGCGGATGTGTGGCGGCAGTTGGTACCGCTGAGGGCTCAGCGCAGTATGCGGTCGAGGGGATGCACGTGCTGGTGGTGGACGACGTCTGGAAGGCGCTGTTTCGCTTTGCCGCGGCCCACAGGGCGGCCTACCGAGGTCCGGTCGTGGCCATTACGGGGTCGAACGGAAAAACCAGTGTTAAAGAGCAATTGGCCCACCTGCTTGGCGACCCCACGGTGGCGCGCAGCCCGCGCAGCTACAATTCCATGCTGGGCGTGCCCTTGTCGGTGCTGCAGTTCCCGCTTGATGCGTCGATGTGGCTTGTCGAGGTCGGAATTTCAGAGGCCGGAGACATGGCGCGGTTCACCTCGTGGTTGAATCCCACCCTCGGAATCTTTACGGGCCTTGGCGATGCCCACGATGCGGGGTTTGCGAGCCGCGAAGCCAAGTTGGCCGAGAAGATGTCGCTCTTTCGTGGGGTAAAGCAGCTTTTGGTGGCGGATGGGCCGTGGAGCCCCGGGGTCCAGGGTGTGCTTCCCTCAGAAATTGTACAAAGCCAAGCAGGCCAATGGGTCGGGCCGGATGGGCAGCGCTTTGCGGTTCCGGTGGAGTCTGAGGCCGAGCGTTCAAACGCGGCGCTCGCGCTGGCGGCCACCTACGCCTTGGGCCGCACCCCGCACGACTTTGACAGCCGCCCGCGCGGACCGCTGCGGCTTGAACG
>DMDX01000026.1:894-5230 GCA_003451355.1 Cryomorphaceae bacterium | reverse complement strand
TCGGAGGCGAAATCGAAGAGTACACCCAACTGGCCGCTGATTCGCGCGAAGAGGCCTACTTCCGCATGGTGAAAGACGCCGAACGCTTGGGTGCCGACGCCGTAGTGGGCGTGCGCTTCACCACGTCCATGATCATGCAGGGCGCCTCAGAAATGCTCGCCTTCGGAACCGCCGTCAAACTCAAATAACGTGGACCGCGCAGCCCAGTGGATTCTCGGGACCGAAGCCGTGCTCGCAGTATTGGCCCTAGTGGCTGTGATTGTCCTCGCCATCCGTCGCATTCGGTTGCGGAGTAAAGAGGAGTTTGAACATCGTGACAACTAAACCATGATTTGGATCGCTAAAGCAGTCGTTCAAAAGGGAATTTCGTTCTTACCCTTCAAAACGCACATCAATCAGTTCTTTCAGCGCCGCGGAACCGGGGCCATTTCGCTCGACGACCAGCACTTTGGTTGGAAGATTGGCCATGCCCAAGATCATCTGGCCCTTTGGCAAAAGCACTTCCCAAATCTGGACCGGTCCTCAGCCAAAGTACTAGAGCTTGGAACGGGTTGGTACCCCATTGTGCCCGTGTACTTCTGGCTTCATGGGGTAAACTCCATGGATTCACTCGATTTGTATCCATGGATTAGCGCCGAACATTGTCAAACGACGGCAAAGAAGTTTGTGGAATGGCATTCGTCAGGTCAACTTCAGCCCTTCCTGGGTGGGGTGGACACTGACCGTTGGTCAAAGCTCGAGCAGGCTGCAAAGAAGACCATGCCCCTTGAGTCGTTCTTGTCCATGATTGGACTTCGAACGCTGGTGGGTGATGCCACCTCTAAGATTGCCGGAATGCACGAGTCCTACGAGTTCATTTGTTCCAATAACACGCTTGAGCACATACTTGAGGCTCCATTGATTGCCATTTTGAAGCATTTCAAAGGCTTACTTTCTCATGGTGGCGGAAGCTCACATTTCATCGATCTATCAGACCATTTCGGCCATTTTGATCGAAGTATTACCGCCTACAACTTTCTGAAGTTTTCGCCCCTTCAATGGCGATTGATTGACAACGACATTCAGCCCCAAAACCGACTACGTTGGGTGCAGTATTTAGATATTTTTACCAAATTGGGATACCGTGTGGTCGAAGCAAAGGTTCGGCCTGGAAGTGTCGATGATTTGCGAAAAGTCAAGGTTCATTCTTCGTTTGCAGGCCTATCTGAAGCAGAACTGGCCATTACACACGGCTATGTGGTTGCTTGTTAAAAAAAAGCACCCCGAAGGGTGCTTCTTTGGTCACTCGGATCATCGTGTGGAGCTGGTGGGATTTGAACCCACGTCCAAACAAGGAAACCATGCGCTTTCTACATGCTTAGTGGATCATTACTTTTCGACCGAAGGCCGGGGAGCCACACCCTACCTTAAGCTTAGCCACTAAAATTTAAGAAGCCCTCAGTGGCCGGTGGCTTCCGGTTCCCTCATTTTCGGCACCCCTTAATCGAACTCCGTGGGACCGGGATTTCGAGGGATGTCCTGCTTTCACGCCTGGCGCGAAACAAGCCTAATCTTCAATAAGAAAATTAAGCGGCAAGAGCGTAGTTGTACTCGCCTGTTGTTGTTCCCTGCATCTTTTAACGAGCGACATCAGGATAGCTCGGCATGCTTACACACCGCCTCGGCCTGCTGTCAAAACCGGTCAGCCCCGATAAACTGCGTGCGCAGGCTGTAAAGGTACGTCGCGGCGAAGGTGCCACCGCACGAAGTTTTCAAACCTCTGCATTCCGCGCTCAGGGCAGGTCAAGCGCTGCGGACGGCTGTAGCGAAGCGAAACCTCAATCTGGGGCTCGCACAACAGCGACCACAGATGCCTCAATAGGTGCGGAATGAATCCGCCTTTTAAATCGTGAAAGTAGGCGGCTTTGCGGGTGCTGTAGCGGATGGCGACATACGTCACCGGAACGCCCGCCTCGGCGGCCGCCTTGAACATGCCCACGCGCACGGTGCTCGGAAGTACCCCATCGGTCGTGCGCCCCTCAGGAAAAACAAATGCGCTGCGTTTAGCTCGCAAGGCCTCGAGAATGCACGGAACAATAAGCTTTCTAGATTCGGGGCACTTGCGCTGCACCCAGATTGCGCCAATGGCCTGGGCCGCCCATCCCACAAACGGAAACCATTTGAACTCTCTCGCAGCTACGATTGCGGTGGGCCTTCGGTCGTAGCACAAAAAGATGTCGAGGTACGAGGGGTGGTTGCCCATCAAAATGCTTGGTTCATTGGGCAAGTCCCCGATGCGTTCTACTTTGAGGTTCAGGTTGCGGTGCATTGCCCCGATCCAGCCCAAAAAGAATCTATGGGCCCTCCGCGGACCGCCGACCAGGCGAACCATAGGCAAGCTAAGTGCCAGCGCTGCAAAGAGCCAGCAGGCCGCGGATAAGCGCCAAATCGCGCGAAGTGAAGACATTAAGATGCGTTTAGGTTTGCCGAAGCTAACGAAAACTATTCGGCAAACCGTGCAACCTTGGTGTAGGATGTACGCAAAAAATGCAAGTGACGGGGCTTTGCGCCTACGGCGCTTCAGCCAGTTACTAGTTACTAGCTGCTGGCTAGGGCATGAAGCTAGGGTCGGCAATCGCCCCCCGCAGCTCCCGGGCGGCCTTAGCGGCGAGGGCTGAGCGCACCTGGTCGCGCATCATTGGAACCACCGAGGGGTCAAAACGCGAACGAAAGCGTCCGTCAAGCGAGGATTTGGAACCGCGGTTCACCCGGTCGCCCGGCTTGTCTTCTTGAATGCTCGACCACTGACCTGGGTAGAGGTTGCTGGCGTCGCCGCTGTATTCCGCACTGGCGATGATGCGTTCCATCTGCTCTGAAACTTCGCGCTGGCTTAAAATACGGCTGCCCTGCATGAGCTTGGCGTTAAGTGCTCCGCGCACAAAGATCCGGTAGTCGACGTCATAGTAGAGCACCTTGATGAATCGCTCCTCTTTTTTAGTCGTGCCGTCGGGCTGCTTGACGTCGTAGGTCTCGCGGCGGTAGCCCTGGCGCTCGTATCGGGTCATGGTGCCCGGAACCTCAGTCCAGTCCGTCATCTCAAGCTCGATCACGTAGTCAGGCTGGGTGGTGGCAGCAAAACGCGCTTGCTCAGACCAATCGACCCACTCAATGAACGGATCGTTGAGTGCGCGCACCTGGCTAAACAGCTCGCCCCTCAGCCCCACGGCGAGGTCCATTTCTTGGCGGGTGGGGGCTATGACATCGCGCAGTCCGACGGTCACCCGGCCGGCTGCTACGGCCGAATCCATCAATGCCTGGCTGTCGCGGTACGGAACCCCAATTTTGGCCTCCATCGCCCCGAATTGATCGTGGGCCCCGCGCCACATGCGGTTTTGAAGGCGGCGCACCCCCTCCTGGTACATGGGGGTGGCCACGGCTTCGCGCCACTCGCCGCGCAGTACCTCGTTGTCGGGGTCGTACTTCAGCGCTTGGGTGAGCAGGCGCTCGGCTCCGGCGTAATCCTTGGCGGCGAGGGCAGTGGCCCCTTCGCGGCGCAGCTTGGCCACGTGGCCGGCTCGGGCGCTCGCGTACTCGCTGGCGGCTTCAGCCGTGCCGGTGATGAGCACCCCGGCGCGGTTGGCGCGGTCCTCAAGGTCCTTGGCGCGCACGTACGCGTCGAGGGCGCCCACGGTTTCGCCGGCGGCGTTGAGTGCACGGAACTCTGCCACTTGACGGGCCACCTCGCGAGTACCTAGGCGTTTGACTTCGGCAGCAGCATTGACGTTGCTGCGCTTGGCTTCAAGGGCATCAAGTGCCGAAAGCGTGGCCTCGTACGACAGGCCCGATTCTTCGAGCTTGGCGCTGCGGCGCAGGGCTTTCTGGGCGGGCGAACATGAAAAAACCGCACCAGCCAGGGCTAGTGCGGTTGCAAAAAGGTAAAGTGTACGGCGCATACCTGCGAAGATACGCCGCCCCCGAATTAACCCAAGTAGGTCTTGAGGATCTTGCTGCGCGAGGTGTGCTTGAGCCGGCGAATCGCCTTCTCTTTGATCTGGCGCACGCGTTCGCGGGTCAGGTCAAACTTTTCGCCAATCTCTTCGAGCGTCAACGGATGCTGTCCGTTGAGCCCAAAGTACAGGCGAATCACGTCGCCCTCGCGGGGCGTCAAGGTCGCAAGCGAACGCTCGATCTCGGTACGGAGCGAGTCCACCATCAAGTCGTCGTCAGGATTCGGACTGTCGTCTGAATTCAGTACGTCGTACAAGTTGCTGTCTTCACCCTCAACCAGCGGAGCATCCATGGACACGTGGCGGCCGCTGTTGCGCAGCGACTCCTTTACGTCCATTTCGCTCATTTC
>DMDX01000026.1:0-694 GCA_003451355.1 Cryomorphaceae bacterium | reverse complement strand
GGCGAATCCACCAAACGGCGTACGAGATGAACTTAAAACCGCGCGTCTCGTCAAAACGCTGCGCAGCCTTAATCAATCCCAGGTTGCCCTCGTTGATCAAATCCGGAAGCGTCAACCCCTGGTTTTGGTACTGTTTGGCTACCGAAACGACGAATCGCAGGTTGGCCTTAGTCAACTTCTCAAGGGCGCGCTGGTCGCCGGCTTTGATTCGCTGGGCGAGCTCTACCTCCTCGTCGGCGGTAATCAGCTCGACCTTACCAATCTCTTGCAGGTACTTGTCCAGCGAAGCGGTTTCGCGGTTGGTAACCTGCTTGGTAATCTTTAACTGACGCATGGGCGGATACTTAGATCGCTAAAATTAAACGAATAAATCAAATGCTTACTTATTGCGGCTGCCAAACAGCGAGCTAAAGAAGCCTTTGCGTTCTGGCTCTTTTGGAGCCTCATTGCGCTTTACACGGTTGGCTCCACCTGGGCGCTTGCCACCGCGGTTTTGACCACCGCTGTTGCGGGGACCTTCACTGCGGTTGCCTTCGCCACGGGGGGCTCCTCCATTGCGGTTGCCGCCGTTGCGGTTGCCACCTTCGCCACGGGGGCGATCTTCACGGGCTGGACGCTCAGCGCGCTCTTCGCCACGGTCCTCGCGGGCTGGACGCTCTTCGCGCTCCTCGCCACGGGGACGACTACGCTCGCT
>DMDX01000001.1 GCA_003451355.1 Cryomorphaceae bacterium | reverse complement strand
TGAGCCCTGCGGCCTGCTACTTCCTTTCGGATGTATGCCTTCCATGCGGTTGCGGCATCTCGGCCACTGAGAATGAGTGCCATCAGCGCATGCGGTTCATCATGGACATAAGCTGGCTGCGTCCGCCCTGCCCCTGCATCATCTTCATCATTCGACTCATATCGTCGAATTGCTTGATGAGCTTATTGAGTTCGGTTACGTTGCGTCCGCTACCTGCGGCAATCCGCGCCCGACGGCTTCCGTTGATGATACCCGGATTACTTCGTTCTTCGGGAGTCATGGATCGAATCATGGCTTCGACGTGCTTGAATGCATCGTCCGGAATATCAATTCCTTTCATAGCCTTGCCCACCCCAGGAATCATACCCATGAGGTCCTTCATGTTGCCCATCTTTTTGACCTGCTGGATCTGGTCCAAAAAGTCGTCAAATCCGAATTTATTGGTGGCGATTTTTTTGTTGAGCTTGCGTGACTCTTCTACGTCAAACTGCTCTTGCGCGCGCTCCACTAACGAAATGACATCGCCCATCCCGAGGATTCGGTCGGCCATTCGGTCGGGGTGAAATACATCAAGCGCCTCCATTTTTTCGCCAGTTCCGATGAACTTAATCGGCTTTTGGACCACGTGGCGAATGCTCAATGCCGCACCGCCACGGGTGTCGCCGTCGAGCTTCGTAAGGATTACCCCAGTGAAGTCGAGGACGTCGTGAAAAGCCTTCGCCGTGTTGACCGCATCTTGACCGGTCATGGAATCCACGACAAAGAGGATCTCTTCGGGCGAAGTCGCCGTTCGAATCGAAGCAATCTCGCGCATCAGGGCCTCGTCCACCGCGAGTCGGCCCGCGGTATCGATCAAGAGGTAGTTGAATCCGTTGGTTTTGGCATACGCCTGGGCTTCGCGAGCAATACGAACCGCATCTTTTTCGCCCTCAAGGCTAAATACTTCGATTCCAATTTGTTCACCCAATGTTTTGAGCTGATCAATCGCCGCGGGACGGTAGACGTCAGCTGCCGCCAGTAGGACTTTGCGTCCCTTTTTGCGCTTGAGGTGGTTGCCCAACTTCGCGGTGAACGTCGTCTTACCCGAACCTTGAAGGCCTGCCATTAGCACGGTTTGTAGTCCGTTGCCGCTGGCGATTTCGGTGGCGGAACCACCCATCAACGCCGCCATTTCATCGCGAACCACCTTGACCATGAGCTGGCCTGGCTCGAGCGACTTGAGTACGTCTTGGCCCATCGCCCGGTCTTTGACGCGGTCGGTGAACTCCTTGGCTAACTTGTAGTTGACGTCCGCGTCAACGAGTGCGCGGCGAATATCCTTGATCGCCTCGGCGATGTTGATGTCGGTAATCTTGCTCCGCCCAGATAACCGGTGCAGTGCGGAGTCAATTTTTTCACTTAGGGATTCAAACATGATCCCTGCAAAGTTAGGCTATAGCGGGGAGCCGAAGGGGCACATCCATCGCCAAAATGAAGCAGTCGGTCGTTGCGGTTACCTCTACTTCATCGACTTCTGAAACGCCCAGTCCGTCGCGCGATTCGAGTGCACTACCTGCAATGTGAGCAGTGCCTTCAATTACAAAGAAGTAGACTCCGTTTTCGCTGCGCTTTGAACGGTAGTTACGCACGGTTCCTGCCGGAATTTTGGTCAGTGAAAACCATGCCTGCTGGTGAATCGGCATGGCTTCGCCCTGCCCCATTGGATTTACTACGGTATGCCAATCTTTGCCCAGGGCATCTACGTCGTAGTAGCGCTGCTCGTAGCGAGGTTCCACGCCACGTCGCTCTGGAATGACCCAAATCTGCAGCAGCGAGCAAGGATCTGTCGCGCTTGCGTTGTATTCGGAGTGAAATACGCCCGTACCTGCACTCATCGCCTGCACCTCACCCATCCGAAGCACTTCTTTGTTACCCAGGGAATCTTGGTGCTCAAGCGCTCCGGTCAGCGGAATCGTGACAATCTCCATGTTGTCGTGCGGATGCTTGCCAAAACCGGTTCCGCCCGCAATCCAGTCGTCGTTGAGCACGCGCAGTACGCCGTAGTGAACGCGCTCGGGATTGTAGTAGCCCGCAAATGAGAAGGTATGCGCGGTTTTGAGCCAGCCGTGGTCGGCGGTTCCGCGCGATGAAGACGGATGAAGTATGGTTTTCATACTGCAAATATATGTTTAAACATTGATAAGCGCAAATGGTATCGTTTAGCACCGGCTGAACCGAGGATAACGCTGGTCGGGATGTCTGGACTCGCACTACTGACCCCTGCGTCCCGAACCTAGTGCGCTCGCGACTGCGCCACATCGTGTAAATGCGGCATGAGAAGTACGGATAGCCGGTTAAAAAAAACTACATTTGTGCTCGGCTATGACTCAAAATGCATTCATTCTGCCGAGCGTACACGTGGTGGATCCTCGGTCACCTTTTCACGGTCACTCCGTGGATGTATTCATTAAAGACGGACAGATTCAGGCCATCGACAGCCCCGGGACGCTTCACGGAGCACCTGAAGTAGATTGGGCCAAAGGAATGATGCTGAGCCCAGGCTGGATTGACAGCCGCGCCCGGAGTGGCGCGCCTGGCCACGAAGAACGTGAGACCTACGATTCTCTGGCTGCCGCGGCACTTCGTGGTGGATTTACCCATGTAGCGCTGATGCCCTCGACTCATCCCGTACGAGATAATCGCCCCGCTATCGAAGCCCTTCCGGAGTTTCAGCACGTGGTGTGGATTCCCGTGGGGGCACTTACCCAAGGCCTGAACGGCGAAAAACTTGCTGAGCTAGCTGATATGCGCGCTGCAGGAGCCTTAGCTTTTTCTGACGACAAGCACCCCGTGGACCGCCCTCATACGCTACAGCTGGCCCTGGAGTACGCTCAGGGACTTGATGCTCGCGTGTGGAGCTTCCCGATGGAGCGAAACCTTTGCCCCACGGGCGTGGCCCACGAGGGGCTCTCAGCATTGAAGTCGGGCATGGCGCCGATCCCCGCCCTCGCAGAAACGATTCGGGTTCAGCGCGACCTTGCAATTGCCGAATATGCGGGTGGAGGCTTGCATCTATCGGGTCTTTCGTGCGCTGAAAGTGTTGAAATGGTGCGCGAGGCAAAGGCTCGCGGTCTTGATGTTTCTGCCGACGTGGCAATTGCAAACATGGTCGGAACCGATTCCGACATCGAATCCTACGACACCGCCGTAAAGCTGATGCCCCCCTTACGCGGCAGCATAGACCAGCAAGCGTTGTGGGAAGGAATACTGGATGGCACCATCGACTTGATTGTCAGCGACCACGACCCAATGGACCACGAACTCAAGAATTGCGAATGGGGCAGCGCGAGCTTTGGAGCCGCCACCATTGAGCAGTGCTTTTCATGGTACTGCGCAGTGCGCTCAGACCGCCCTGCCCTTGAGGCCTGGGTCGAGGCAGTGGCACACCGCCCACGCACCTTGTTTGGCTTGGGTTCAGTGACTGTAAACATTGGAAGCCCTGCTGATTTTACCCTTTTCAATGTAGACGGCGAGCAGTCAGGTACCGCATCACTCGGAGTCAACGTGCCGTCGTGGCCCCGTCAGGGTTGCGCGGTCGGCACTATTCTCGACGAGGAAGTGTCTGCTTGCTAAGTCGTTAGCTTAAGCCCGTCGTACGCCAACGACATTCCAATTGGAAGCTCGGCATTCACTTCGTCGTGCAGCCCCATTTGGTGGCTAATGTGGGTGAAGTAGACATTCGGAACCTCTGTTTCTCTGGCAAATTCAACAGCCTCATCAAGACTGAAGTGTGTGATGTGTGGTGTTTTGCGAAGTGCATTCACCACCAGCACCTCGGCGCCGCGAATTTTATCTTGCTCGTGCTTGTGCATCCCGGACACGTCGGTGAGGTAGACAATATTCCCGATGCGGTAGCCTAGTACGGGCCAGGTTCCGTGCTGTCCAAGAATCGGAATCCATACTTGGTCACCAATGGTAAATTCTGTACCGGTTTCAATCCGCTTAAGTTCAAATTCAGGGGCTCCAGGGTACCGCCGCGCGCTGAACGCATAGGCAAACTGTTCGCGCAACCTCTTCTCTACCCGATCGGTGGCCCAAAGTTGCATCGGTAGTTTTTGGGCAAAAATCAGTGGCCGCAAATCGTCTAGCCCCGCTACGTGGTCCATGTGCTCATGCGTCAGAACTACCGCATTAAGATGGGCGTGATCCGTGCGGAGCATTTGCTGCCTAAAATCCGGGCCACAGTCAATGAGCACTTTAGTCGTTGAGGTGGAAATCAACACCGATGCCCGTAACCGTCGATCATTGGGGTTGAGTGACGTACATACCGGGCATGCGCACCCAATAACGGGAACACCTTGGCTCGTGCCACTTCCAAAAAATTCGAGCGAAACCGAGGGCATCAGGCCAAATGTACGCTACCTTTGATGACATGGCTGACATGGTTTTAAGCGCCGCGCAGAAGGCGCTCCGCACCAACCTAAACCCCAATATTTACGGGTCATTTGCAGAAATTGGCGCAGGCCAAGAGACGGTGCGTCACTTTTTTCGCTCTGGCGGTGCATCAGGCACCATTGCCAAAGCGATGAGCGCCTACGATAAGGAGTTTTCAGACGCCATTTACGGTCAAGAATCCGATGGTAGGTACGTGACTGAAACTCGATTGCGCAAAATGCTGCATCACGAATATCGGCTTTTGCATGAGCGCATTGACCGAGATCGCTCACCCGACAAGTGCTTTTTTGCGTTTTCAAACACCGTCGCCACCATCAACTTTGCCAAGACCTTTAAGGGGCACGGATGGTTGGGTATTCGCTACCAAACGCGTCCTGACGGTGAGGCGAATGAGGTAATTTTGCACGTTCGATTACACGAGGACAACGCCAAGTACCAGCAAGAGACGATTGGCGCCATGGGGGTTAATCTGATTTATGCCGCCTACAATTTGTACGACGAGCCCAAGAAGTTCTTGCTGAGCTTGTACGACGGGATAGAAAAATCAGCCATCGAGATTGATCTGATCAACTTTTTAGGTCCTGATTTTGAGCACGTAGACAACCGTTTGATGTCGCTCCAGCTGATTAAAAATGGTTTTACAGACGCGGTCATCTTTGGGCCAGAGGGCAAAAACCTGCTCCCTGCAGAGCTACTGTACAAGAGGAACATTTTGGCCATGCGCGGAAGCTTTCGCCCGGTAACCAAGGTGAACATGGACATGATCAAAAAGGGCTACAAAGAGTTCATCAAGTCCAATAAGGTTGAAAAAGAGAATACTGTGGTGCTTTTCGAGATCACACTCAACAACCTTCTCGCTGACGGTAGCCTCGACGAGCAGGACTTCTTGGACCGCGCCGACATTTTGTGCAGTATTGGCCAAACCGTGCTGATCTCGAACTACCAAGAGTACTACCGGTTGGTGGACTACTTCGCGAGCTTCACCAAGAAGCGCATGGGGCTCATCATGGGTGTCCCCTCGCTTCAAGAGGTATTTGAAGAAAAGTACTACGACCACCTCACGGGTGGAATTCTCGAAGCCATGGGACGTTTGTTCTCAAAGAGCTTGGTCATTTACGCGTACCCGTTTAGAGGCGACGAGAGCATTACCACTACGGATGATATTGTCGTAAATGATTTGTTTAAAAACATTTACGACTACTTGAAGCAAGCTCGCAGATTTCGCGACATTGAGAATTTCGATCCTGAAATTTTAAGTATTTGGAGTCGTGACGTACTTCGTCGGATTCGTAATGGCGAAACGGGATGGGAATCGTGCCTTCCGACCTACGTGGATACCATCATCAAAGAGAAGGGGCTGTTCGGTTACCCGAAGGCCGAGGCGCTTCAGTCCTGAGTACTTCCTAATCCTGATTTATAGCGCTCCAAGCAACGTTGCCTTGCCCAAGCGTGGTCGACGATGGGGTTTGGGTACGAGGGTGTTCCGTATTCCGGAACCCACTTCTGGACGTATTCAAGTTTGCGGTCGAATTTCTCAAGCTGTGATTGTGGATTAAAGATCCGAAAGTAGGGAGCTGCGTCGGTGCCCGACCCACTCGCCCACTGCCAACCTCCTACGTTACTCGCTTGGTCAAAGTCCAGGAGTTTTTGGGCGAAGTAGGCCTCTCCCCAACGCCAGTCGATGAGTAAGTGCTTGGTAAGGAAGCTTGCAACCACCATTCGGACTCTGTTGTGCATGTAGCCCGTCGTGTTGAGCTGGCGCATCCCAGCGTCCACCATCGGATAGCCTGTTTGGCCCTCGCACCACGC
>DMDX01000015.1:68551-68778 GCA_003451355.1 Cryomorphaceae bacterium | reverse complement strand
CACCGCTTGGTGCGCATCAGTCCGTTTGACTCGAACGCGCGCCGCCATACCTCGTTTGTGAGCGTGTACGTGTATCCGCTGGTCGACGACACCATCGACATTCAGGTCAACATGGCCGACATTGATTGGGACACCTTTCGCTCGAGCGGAGCCGGTGGCCAGAACGTCAACAAGGTCGAAACGGGCGTTCGACTGCGCCACAAGCCGTCGGGCATCGTGATCGAGAA
>DMDX01000015.1:52021-68320 GCA_003451355.1 Cryomorphaceae bacterium | reverse complement strand
GCCAAGCGGAGCGAGATCGAAGCAGGCAAAAAGAAAATCGAGTGGGGATCCCAGATCCGCAACTACGTGCTGCACCCCTACAAGCTGGTCAAGGATGTGCGTACCGGCGTCGAAACGAGTGACCCCGATTCGGTGCTCGACGGCGAGCTCGATGCCTTCCTCAAGGCCTACCTGATGTCTGACGGTCAAGCGGCCGGAGACTTCGCCGACGACGGGCTTTAAGCTCGCTCGGGGCGCTTTCGTACCTTCGGGGGGATGCGTCGACTGCTGCACCTTACTGTTCTCTTCGTGGCGGCCTTGGGCTCGCTCACGGGGCAGGTGCTGTCCAAGCCCGATCCTATTATTATCCCGAACGCTGGCCAGTGGCCGCGCGAAGTACTGGCGATGGCCAACCTTGATGCAGCGAGGGTTTGGGTGCTTGCCGACGGCTTGAGGTTTGCAGCTCGGCTCCCGGGCGAGTCCGACAGTGTGGCGGTGTGGACCGAGCACTACCTCGGGGCGCAGGGCGGAACCTTAGACCTCAATCCCAGCAGCCACCCCATCACCTACATGCTCGGGCGGGGATCCGAGGTGACGGTCCGCGGCGCTTCCGAGGCTTGGGTGCGCAATGTGTATCCTGGCGTAGATCTCGAGCTACGTATTGAGTCGGGTCGCCTCAAGACCTGGTGGCACGGCAAAGACCTCAGCGGTATCCGTATAGGATTTGAGGGCGCAGTGCCCCGCCGCACGCGCAACGCCCCTGAGGTGCTGGAACTTGAGACGCCGGCGGGTTCCGCGCGCATGGACGCAGCCAAGGCCTTTGACGCCCAGGGACGCGAAGTGAGGGCGCAGTGGCAGCAAACTCCTGAGGGCTGGACCCTGCACGCCCCGGGTGCCCAGCGCATCGATCCGACGTACGTATTCAGCAGCTTTAGCGGTTCCGTGAGCGACAACTTTGGGTACACCGCGACCTACGACCTTCAGGGGCGCACGTGGCTGGGTGGCGTGGCATTCGGCGCACAGTATCCGACCTCAAACGGCGTTCAGGCCAACTTTGGCGGCGGCGGCGTAGACATCGCCCTGATGCTGTTTAATCCCACGGGCACAGGGGTCGTTTCGGCGACCTACCTCGGCGGAAGCGCTCAAGAGCAGCCGCACTCGCTGCGCGTGGCGCCCAATGGAGACCTCGTAGTGATGGGTGTGAGCAATTCGCTGAATTTTCCGACAACAGGGACGGCCTACGACACCTCTCTGGCGCATCAGCCTGCGGGCGGTTCACTGGGCGGGGGCGGAGTCGTCTTTCAGTCGCCTACGGACGTGGTGCTGGTTCGCCTCAATCCCACGGGTTCGGCGCTGCAGGCCTCGACCTACTACGGGCGCTTTGGGTACGACGGGCTGCAGGACGTCAGTACGCCCCACTACGGCGACGAGGCGCGCGGTGATGTGTGGGTCGACTCGGACGGAATCTGGATCGCCACTGCCAGCCGTTCCCGTGGTTTGGCCACCTGGCCCTTGGATACGTCTCGGGGCGGAACCACCGACGGACTCCTCGCGCACTTCAGCCCCGACCTTGACACCCTGCGCTGGGCGACGTACGTCGGTGGGCCGGGCCTGGACGGACTGACCTCGCTAATTCCCACCCCAAGCCCCAGTGGTACCCGCCTCGCGGTGCTCGGCTGGACTTCGGGTATGGGCAACCTTTCGGGTTCGGGCATTACCACCGTGCCCAACGGCCAAGCCGAGGCCTACTACGCGCTGTTTGATCCGTCCAACGGCCAAATGCTGGGCCAGACCTATCTCGAGCCGCAGTACTGCACCTCCTATGGGTTTTTAGCTGCGCAAAACCCCGCCGGGGCATATGCCGCCGTGGGCGATTCAAGCGCGGTACTGCTCTCGCTGGGTTTGGGTACGTTGTGCCAGGGCTCGGGGCCCTACGTCGGGCCGCTCGCGCCCACGCCCGGGCTGTGGCAGAATCCCAACTCGACTCAAATCCTGACGTGGATCAAGGCCGAGGGCGACAGCATCTACCGCACGCAGTACATCGGCAACGGCCAACTCAACCGGCGCATTTCGCCGACGGCCCTTCAGGTGGACGACTGCGGAACCGCCTACTTCTCAGGCTGGTTTGGAAACCTCAACGGCGGAACCATCACCAACCTCTATACTAGCCCCAACGCCTACCAGTCGTCTACCGACGGCAAGGACTTTTACTTCTTGGCCCTAGACCGCCACGGCAACCCCGAGTACGCGAGCTACTTTGGGGGCAACGGCGCCGACGAGCACGTCGACGGCGGAACCTCGCGCTTCGACCCCAACGGCGTGATCCACCAGGCCATTTGCGCGGGATGTGGGGGTACCGACAACCTGCCGATTTTTCCGTCCAACGTCCATTCCGCAACCAATAATTCGCCCAACTGCAATATGGCGGGAGTGCAGATTGCGTTTGAACTTTTGGCCGCTACTGCCCAACTCGACCTGAGCGTTGACACCATCTGTGCGGGCGACAGTCTTTACCTCACCGGAACCACCAGCCGTACCGACGTACTCACCGTGGCATGGGGAGACGGAACTACCTGGACGGGTGCGCCCAACCCGCTCCCTGGGCACAGCTACGCCGTGCCCGGACCCTATGTGCTGACTCTGACCGCCCTTGACACCATTTGCCTTACCCAAGCGGTTCAAACTCTTAATCTGTGGGTACTGCCGGGGTCTGCGGTTTCAGCGGATGCGACCCTTGACTACGATCCGTGCGACCCTGCGCGAAGCATTGCCCTGATCCCCGGTCCCAACCTGAGCGCCGAGTTCCTGGTACTCTACGGCGCCAGCGGTTCGGTAGACAGTCTCGTGCCGCCCTTCAACTGGACGGGTTCGTCGCTTGTGGATTCCTATTCCGCCTGGCTGGTAGCCTACGACAACGTCTGTGGGCAGCGCGACAGTCTTCAGCTTTCGGCGGAATTTCGCCCTGTGCTCAGCCTACCGACGGCTATCGTCACGGCGCCCTTTTGCTTGGACGGACAGCCGGTGCGGGGACTGGGCCAGCGCGGCAATTCGACCAATTCCTACTGGCGCATTCCCGGCGGCGGAATCGTACAGGGCCCCAATGTTCAATGGCCGGCGACGCAGGCCGGCAGCCTCAGTGCGTGGTTCGTCGTGGCCGACACGGTGTGCGGAATCAAGGATTCCGTCCAAGTCACCTACCAAATTTTTGGCGCCGACATCGACAGTCTGCAGGTGCCCAACGTATTCACGCCCAACGGGGACGGCATCAATGACGCGTTTCAGTTGCGCGGAACCGAGGCCAGCGCACTCGCCCAGATCAACCTGGTGGTGTATAGCCGCTGGGGCCAAGAGGTCTTTCGAACCAACGACCCCCAGTTTGCGTGGGACGGACGCTACCAGGGTCGGGCACTTTCGCCTGGGGTCTACCTCTACCACCTCACGTGGCAGAGCGAGTGCGGCACGGCCGGCGACCAGCACGGGGCGGTGACCCTCAACCAATAAAAAAGCCACCCTGTGCGGGTGGCTCGATTCAATTAACTGGCTGGCTTAGTGACCGACCATGTCTTCGGGGCGCACCCAAGCGTCGAACTCTTCGGCCGTAACATAGCCCAATTTAAGGGCTGCTTCTTTGAGCGTGCTTCCCTCGGCGTGGGCCGTTTTGGCGATTTTGGCCGCCTTGTCGTACCCAATGTGGGTATTGAGTGCAGTGACCAGCATCAGGGAATTCTCAAGATGGCGCTGAATGATGGGGTAGTTGGGCTCGATTCCGGCCGCGCACTTGTCGGTGAACGACACGCAGGCGTCGCCGATGAGGCGCGCGCTCTGCAGCACGTTGGCGGCGATCAAGGGCTTGAATACATTGAGCTCAAAGTGTCCGGTGGCTCCGCCGAGCGAAACGGCCACGTCGTTCCCGATCACCTGAGCGGCGACCATCGTGAGGGCCTCGGGCTGGGTCGGGTTGACCTTGCCGGGCATGATGCTCGATCCGGGCTCGTTGTCCGGTATGATGATCTCGCCAATTCCTGATCGCGGACCCGACGACAGCATGCGGACGTCGTTGCCAATCTTCATGAGCGAAACTGCAACGCGCTTGAACGCCCCACTGAGCTCGACCATCGCGTCGTGCGCGGCCAAGGCCTCGAACTTATTCGGAGCCGTTTTAAACGGCATTCCCGTAAGCTCGGCAATGTTTGCGGCCACCGCCACGTCGTATCCCTTGGGGGTGTTGAGGCCGGTACCGACGGCGGTTCCGCCCAAGGCCAACTCAGCGACCATTTCGAGCGCGTTGTCGATGGCGCGGATTCCGTTGTCGAGCTGCTGCACGTAGCCGCTGAACTCCTGGCCAAGGGTCAGGGGAGTGGCGTCCATAAAGTGGGTGCGGCCGGTTTTAACTACATTTTTGAATGCATCCGATTTGGCAGCCAAGGCGTCGCGCAGGTGGCGAATTCCGGGAACCGTCGTGCGCACCGTTTGAAGGTAGGCGGCAATGTGCATCGCGGTGGGGAAGGTGTCGTTCGAGGACTGCGACTTGTTCACGTCGTCGTTGGGGTGAAGCACCTTGTTCGCATCAAGCAGGCTTCCGCCGCTCAGTACGTGGCCGCGGTAGGCGATGACCTCGTTGACGTTCATGTTGCTTTGGGTTCCGGACCCGGTCTGCCAAATGACCAACGGAAACTCAGCGTCGTGCTTGCCCGTAAGGATTTCGTCGCAGACGTTGCCAATGAGCTCGGCCTTTTCGGCGGAAAGTACGCCCAAGTCGCGGTTGGTCAAAGCCGCCGCTTTTTTGAGGTAGGCAAAGGCGTGCACGATCTCTTTGGGCATGCTGCCTTCAGGGCCGATTTTAAAGTTGGTGCGCGAGCGCTCGGTCTGGGCGCCCCAGTAGGCGGTTGCGGGAACGTGGACTTCGCCCATCGTGTCGCGTTCAATGCGGGTTTGTGTGCTCATGGGGCAAAATTACACCCTACACGGGGCGCAAAGAATTGCTCAGTGTCACTTATCTTTGCCCCACTACGAATTCAACGTACCCTTCAACGCAGCGCACTATGAAATTCCTCGGATTCCTCCTGGCCATCATGATCATTCTGACCGGATTCAGCATGCTCGTCTTTCTCGCCTTGTTCGTAGGCTACTGGCTGACCTTGATCGGTTTGGAGCGCGTGATGCCCGAGCGAATCTACAAGTGGCTCGAGGGGGCGAAGCGCTAGACTTCGCACTAAACCAACAAAAAAGGCGCTCATCGGGCGCCTTTTTTTGTGAACTCGGGTACCGACTACACAAAATCTTCGCCGCGGCGCATCTTGACGTCGTGCACGAACTGCTTGATTTCTTGCTCTTTGCTCCGCGGGCAAATCAAGAGGCGGTTTTCACTCAAAATCACAATGTAGTCCTGCAGTCCGTCGACTACGGCAACCATGTCCTCTGGAATGTGGTAGGTGTTTCCGCGTGCGTCGTAGGACAGCACGTGGGTGCCGCCTCCGGTGTTTCCGTGCATATCTGCCGCCCGCTGCTCATGCACCGCGCCCCAGCTTCCTAGATCAGACCAGCCGAATTCGGCAGGCATGACCAAGACCTGCTTTGCTTTTTCAAGAATTCCGTAGTCGATGGATTCGTTGGGGCACTCGCCGTACATCGAGCGAATGAACTCAGTCTCCGTCGCGGTTCCGTAGTGCTCCCATCCCGCGTTAAAAACAGCGTACATCTCGGGCATGTGCTTTTCGAATGCACTCAAAATGGCGTTGGAATTCCACACAAAAATTCCGGCGTTCCACAAAAACTCTCCCGTGGCGATAAACTGCTCGGCCATCTCGCGGTTGGGCTTTTCCGTAAACGTTTTTACTGGGTGAACGTCCTCGGCGTACCCCGACTTCTCGGGGCGGAACTGAATGTAGCCGTACCCCGTTTCAGGTCGGACGGGATTCATTCCGAGCGTCATAAGCACGTTGTGGGTGCCCGTGGTGGCGAGCGCAGAGGTGAGGCGAGCGGTGAATTCCGCTTCGTTGGTGACCAAATGGTCGGCGGGCGTCACGACAAAGTTGGCGAGTGGATCGCGCTTTTTCAGGACAAATGCCGCATAGGCCACGCACGGAGCCGTGTTGCGTCGGGCTGGTTCGGTTAAAATCCGCTGGCGATTGAGTTCAGGAAGTTGCTCCAGACACGCGTCCGCATAGTCCACGTGGGTCACCACATAAATATGGTCGGCCGGAACGACAGACTTCATGCGTCGAAAGGTCTGCTGAAGCAGGGTTTCGCCCGTTCCGAGAATGTCGAGAAACTGCTTGGGCGTTCGCGAAGTCGAGGTGGGCCAGAAGCGCGAACCGACTCCGCCCGCCATGATTACGGCATAATTGTGTTCCATAGCCCAGTGGGTTAGGCCGCAAAGGTAGGGAAGTCCCTAAGGTCGTACCTTTGCCGCCTTGATCGTTTTCGGTCATTTACGCACCATCCGCATGAAGAACATTGTACTCTTTGGCCCTCCAGGGGCAGGTAAAGGCACGCAAAGTGCCCTGCTCGTCGATGAATTTGCGCTCGTTCACCTTTCTACGGGTGACATTTTTCGCCGCAACATTCGCGAGGCGACCGAGTTAGGTCGGTGGGCAAAGTCTTTTATGGACCAGGGGCAGTTGGTTCCGGATGACGTGACCATTGCCATGCTCAAGGACGAATGGACCAAGCATCCTGATGCGGCCGGGTTCATATTTGACGGATTCCCACGCACTTCGGCGCAGGCTGCGGCCCTTGACGAAATCCTTGCGGATACGGGGACCGGTGTCACTGCGATGATCGGCCTTGAAGTCGACGACGAAGAACTTGTTACTCGGCTTTTGGCTCGGGGTGCAACTTCGGGCCGTGCGGACGACGCCAACGAAGAGGTGATTCGCCAGCGCCTTGCGGTGTACACCCGCGAAACTGCTCCGGTTCAGTCCTACTACGAGGCCCAGGGCAAGTACCGCGGCCTTAATGGCGTGGGCAGCATTGAGTCCATTACGGACGAACTGCGCAGCCTTATTCAATCTCTATAACTTACGTACCCGTGGCAGATTCCAATTTTATTGACTACGTCAAGGTCTTCCTTCAGTCCGGCCACGGGGGCGGAGGAAGCCGTCACTTCTTTCGCGCCAAGGGTCTGCCCAAGGGTGGTCCGGACGGGGGTGACGGTGGCCGCGGTGGGCACATCATTTTAGAGGCGAATCCCCAAATGTGGACCTTGATTCACCTCAAGTACCGCAAGCACATCAAGGCAGAACCTGGCGTCAACGGTAGCCGCAACCAACGCATTGGCGGCAGTGGTGAAGACATCGTCCTGCAGGTTCCGCTCGGAACCGTCGTCAAAGATGCTGAAACCCTAGAAGTGCTCTGCGAGCTCACGCAGCCCGGAGAGCGTCGCGTGTTCCTACCCGGAGGCCGCGGTGGCCGCGGTAACGCCTTTTTCAAAAATTCCGTCAACCAAGCTCCAGAGCACTCCCAGCCCGGTGAAGAAGGCCGCGAAGGCTGGTTCCTTCTCGAGCTCAAGGTCCTTGCGGACGTCGGTTTGGTCGGATTTCCGAACGCAGGTAAATCAACCCTGCTCAGCACAGTGAGTGCCGCCAAGCCCGAGATTGCCGACTACCCGTTTACGACCCTCGTGCCCAACCTCGGTGTCGTCGCCCACCGTGACTACACGTCGTTTGTAATGGCTGACATTCCGGGGTTGATCGAGGGCGCTGCCGAAGGCCGTGGACTTGGCCACCGCTTCCTCAAGCACATTGAACGCAATGCACTGCTGCTGTTTTTGGTTCCGTGCGATGCCCCCGACGTCGTCGAGCAGTACCACATTTTGCTCGGCGAACTCGAGCGATTCAACCCTGAACTGCTCACGAAGCGCCGCGTACTTGCCATTTCAAAGACCGACATGCTCGATGAAGAGCTGCTCGGCCAATTGCTGGATGGGGTGCGTCCGCGCCTCCCCAAGGATCTGCCGCTGACCACCTTTAGCAGTGTAACCGGTCAGGGTCTGGACCACCTCAAAGATTTGCTGTGGGATTCGTTGAATCGCTCGATCGACTAGACCGCTCGGTCTTTCTCGGTGTCGCAGGCCATGGCGGACCCTGGGCTGACCACGTCTTTACCGCGGTTTCCAACATTTGGGTGGCCCTTGTCGTTTGGCTCGTCCTCTGGGCATTCCAGCGCCCAAAATTCTCGCCAAGTGCCTGGTTATGGCTTTTAATTACCCTGGTAGCGGCCTTTGCAGCTGCGGACTGGGTCGCGACCTTTCTCAAAAACAGCATCGGGCGTCCTCGGCCGTGCTGGGCCCTCGAGGGTGAATTTCGCGCCGTGGCGATGTGCCGCGGAGCCTTCGGCTTTGTCTCAGGCCATGCGGCCACCACGTGGGCTTTGTTGACGGTATATATGGCTTCTCGCCCCGCTCGCTGGCTTACCGCGTTGGCCGTGACTTGGGCCTTGGCGGTCCCCTTTTCGCGGGTGTACCTCGGCGTGCACTATCCGGGCGACGTGCTGGCAGGCGCGCTGCTCGGAATCGCCGTCGGTCGCCTCATCCTTCGCCTCCGTCCCCTAACTTCGGGACTATGAATCCGTTTGCCGTAGCCTTAGGCGGAGCCTTTGGCAGTCTTCTTCGCTGGTCCCTAACGGTCCTGCTCAAGCGCGCAGAGGCCCCACTGCTCACTGCTTCCACCGCCACGCTCGTGGCCAACGTTGCCGCGGCAGCACTACTTGGCTACCTCATGGCGCGGCCCCACCCCGACGCGCGGATTCAGCTTGCACTCGCCACAGGGGTGTGCGGCGGATTCAGCACCATGAGCACCTTTAGCTGGGAAGCCCTACAGTGGGCCAAAACAGGCTCGACGCTGATGGCGCTAGGGTACATTACGGCAACCTTGGTGCTGAGCATCGGCGCTGCCGCCGCAGCCTACGCCTTAGCGAACAAGTAGCACGACGCCCTGCTGCTCGACGGGAGAATCCCCAAAATCAAGCGTAAACAGCGACCAGACATAGGCGCCCTCTGGGCATTCGGCTCCGACGTTGTGTACGCGTCCGTTCCATTCCTCAAGTGCATCTTCGGACCGAAAGACTACGTTGCCCCAGCGGTCCATAATGTGAAGGCGGTACTGCGTAATGCCCGTTGCGACGGGCCGAAAGCCCTCGTTGCCACCGTCTCCGTTCGGCGTAAACGCAGTAGGCGACCACACATTATAGATGGGGTTGACGCGAACCGAGTCGACAAGGGTGTCCCAGCACCCAAACTGGTTCACGGCGATGCGGCGCACCACAAAGGTTCCGGTGTCGCGGTAGAGGTGCACCACAAAGGCCTCTTGGGCGTACAGAGACGAATCACCCATGTCAAACCAGAACTGCTCGTCGGCGTCCACTGAATCAGCACGCACCTGAACTAAAGGCTGGTAAATCGACACCGTCTTGGGCGCAATCGTCATGCCCAGTACAGGTCGGGGGTTTACCCGAATGGCCCCCGGAAAGATCTTCTCGACCGTATCGCGGCAGCCTGTTTCGGTCCACATGCGGACCCGTACGTCGTACAGTCCCGGCACCGTGTAGGTGTGCACGGGAGACTCCAGCGTGTCCCCTGAACCGTCTCCGAAATCCCATTCGAAGTAGGTCGTCCGACGGGCAAATGCCCCCGCATCAAAGACGAGTGTGTAGGGTTCGCAGCCCACCCACGGGCCAATGGTGCTGTCGAGTCGGGGTCGCGGATCCACCACCACCGAATCGAGGTAGGTTTCGTCGCAGGATTTGGACTGAATGCGCAGGGTGACGGGGTAGGTTCCGGGTTGAAGAAACTGGATAGGAGGGGGGAATTCGCCGGACCAATTTGCCAGCGAAGCATCGCCCGGAGCCCCAAACGTCCAATCAAACTGTGCGCCGTCAAACCAGGTTCCGAATGCAGTAAACGTGACCGGCTGCTGGTCAAAGCAGGGGCCGCCGTCGTGCGTAAAGCTTGGATTGATGGGCGGGTAAATGTGAAACTTGACGCGGTCCGTGTCGGCACAGGGCCAGCCAGGATTGGCCACAAGGGTCACCCAGTACACCCCCGTGTCGCTAAAGGTCCAGGTCGGAAAAGCCAAGCGCGACGTGTCGTCACTTCGGCTCAGGTCACCAAAATCCCACCAAAACGTCGATGCGTTAATGGACTCGTGAAAAAACGGAACCGTCGCCCCAATGCAAATCTGCTCGGGATCGTCCACTTCTGAAACGATGTCTGCCTTGATGAACGCTTGGCACGAAGTCACATTGAACTGGTAGTCGCGGCGGGCCGTATTCAAAAGTGCCCCGCTGCGCCATTCCTCTACTTCGATGGCGAGGACGAACTGTCCGGTGACATTGAGAAAACCCGTAAGCAGTCCTGTGGTCCCGCCAATGCTCAGCGCGGGCGTTCCCGGTATCGGATTCGCTGGAGTCGAAGGGTTTAAGAAGTTAATGGGGACGTAGGGCGGCGGGGCCGGTGGGCTAGGGGCGGGGGTGTTGAATCCGGTCCCGTTGTTCTTGCCGCCTCCGTGCAGTGGGTTGACGAGTCGGTAGTAGAGCGAGTCGCCGTCGGGGTCGGTGGCGGTGCTCGGGATCTGAAGATTCTCCTGGTTGCACAGTACGATGGGTGGCAGGCTGTTCCACTGCGGACTGTTGTTGCACTGGTCCATTGGCGGCACGCGCGCCATCAGCGTAGAGCCCCAGTCGTCGGGCGTCGTAATGTTGCTAATCGTCGCATTGCGGCAGCAGCGCTGCCACGTAATCACGTAGCCGTTGGTGCGCTGCGGAAGCTGAATGACGGTCGTGTAGGTCGCGTACTCTGTACAAATGTTGGGCGGAGCCTGTAGGCAGGGATTTCCCGTATTTGCGGGCACATTGATCGTCGGCCCCTTGTTCACCTGAAGGTTGTGGATCAGTAGGTTTTGGATTCCGTCGTAAATGCCAATCGACACCGTGGGGTCGAGCTGTGCACCCGTTGAATTGCAGTCGCGGTACACCACCAGTTTGATCTGGTACTGGTTGTTTCCGAGGCAGGTATAGGTCAGCTCTCCGCCCACGAGGTGGGCAGCTTGAGCTGCGAGCCCCCAAAAGAGCATCAGCGCTACGGTAAGTGTACGCAGTCGGACCATGGCAGGGTATACAATCCCTTTCGTGAAAAATACGCCAAATCTTTGGGGTCGGGGCAGATGGCAAGGGCAAAGTCCCCTCCCCATGCGCCTAAGCTCTTCAGCGTCGCGGGAGCGTCGGGGAAGCGGTCCTGTACTCGAGGGCTGGCGATCCACTCCGCGGTGCGTACTTCGAGCTCCTCGACGGTCGCGGCCCATTCTGCCGCCGTCTTGCCCGCTGCGAGTTGGTGGCTGAGGCGGCTAATGGCTTCAATCTCATTGGGAAGCGGCAGGCGCCTCGCTTTGGCCACCTCGACTTGGCTGTCTTGCTTCGCGCCGAGGTAGACAAGCCCAAAGTGATCTGTGGGCCAGTGGCCTGACGCTACGTTGTGCCATTCAGCGGAATCTTCGCCCGCCTTGCGGTATATGATCGCCCCGTCTGCACGTGCACTCGCCACATCGAATCCTGACCCTTTGGATGTGGCAAAGTGGAGCGCCATGGCGTTCACGCCGGTCCACTGAGCGATTAGGTCGGTGAGGGTCGAGGACGATCCCCATCCCCAGCTCCGTTCAAACTCAAGTCGGGTGGTGACGTGCCCGTGGGATGGAACCCTTCCGCCCAAATTCCGCGCTGCTTCGAGCAGCTTCGCGAGGTGTACGTCGGACCACGCCTCGGCGTCGAGCCACGCATACCCATGGACATCTAGGGCGGTCCACTTGAGGGGGCTGTTGGTGTCTTGAAATTCAAGCGATTGCCCTTTTGCAGTCGGAACCGCAAGCGATTCCGCGCCGTGGAGTACCCAGTATTCGCCGCTCAGCAGCAGCTTACCTGCGCTCCACCTTCGGCTCATCGCGCGACGCCTTCTGCTGCCGGAACCGGGATTCCGCGCAACCTGCAAAACGCAGCGACCACCTCGGCGTGGTGCGGAACCTTGTCGGCAAAAAACGCCGTCAATTCTGCTTTTTCGGCATCAGTGGCCTCAAGCTGGTTGAGGATGTTGAGCAGGTGCATCTTCATGTGCCCCTTTTGAATGCCAGTGGTCGTGAGTGCCCGAAGTGCCGCAAAATTCTGCGCCAGTCCCGAGGCGGCGATGATGCCCATGAGTTCTTCGGCCCCGGGGTTCCCGAGGGCTTCGAGGGCGAGCTGCACCAAGGGGTGCAGTTTGGTCAGCCCACCGACGGTTCCGAGTGAGAGCGGAACCTCGATCCAAAAACGGAACTCGCCGTTGTCCACCGAGCAGTGCGTCAGTGAACGGTACTGTCCATCGCGCGAGGCGTAGGTATGGCACGCCGCTTCGACGGCCCTGAAGTCGTTACCGGTGGCGAGCACGACGGCGTCAATTCCGTTCATGATGCCCTTGTTGTGGGTGGCAGCGCGGTAGGGCTCTACCTCTGCAATGCGCACGGCACGTTGAAACTTCCGGGCAAATTCGTGCACGTCGACACCCGATCCGTCGTCCAAATCTTCGAGGGCGCAGCGGACTTCTGAGCGCACAATGCACTCGGGGGTGTAGTTGCTCAAAATGCACATCACTACTTCGAGGTCGCCACTGGCGGTGCCGGCGTCGGTGGCCGCTTCGAGGCGGAGCACCTTGGCCATCTCTTCAAGGCAGGAATTGATGAAGTTGGCCCCCATCGAATCGCGGGTTTCAAATCGGACTTCGAGCTGAAAGTAGTCGTCCATGGCCGTCCGGCGGTCCTTGAGCTCGATGCTCAAGATGCCGCCGCCGCGCGTGCGCATGTTGGCGGTAATCCCTTCAGTTGCCGCAAGTAATTCAGGCTGAATCCGCGCGACCAAGGTGGTGAGGGCCGAAGCGTCGCCGGTAAAGGTGAAGTGAATGTGCCCGATTTTGGTCGTCGAAAGAACCGTAGAAACGAATCCGCCGCGGTCCATCCAAAACTGTGCAGATTTGGCGGCCGCCGCAACCACTGAACTTTCTTCAATGGCCATCGGAACCGTGTACACCTGGCCGTTAATCAAGAAGTTAGGGGCAACTCCGAGCGGCAAGTAGTAGTTGGCTACTGTGTTTTCGATGAACTCATCGTGGCGCTTTTGCACGGCCTCGTCTGCGTGGTCGTACGAAGCGATGAGTGCCTGACCTTGCTCTGGGTTGCTCAAATGCTGCTCGGTGAGCCAGGTGATTTTGGCGGATTTACTCAGCTTCGAAAAGCCACGAATTTGAAGGTTGCTGCGCTTCATGTCTAAGGTTTAATGCAAAAGTAACCGCTTACCGCCCGAGAGGTTCAACAAAACGCCAAATTCCTGCACCGGCGAAGTAGGCAAAACCGTCGAGAGGGTCCGCAGTAAAACGGGTATCAAAGCTGGGAATCCATACTTCGAACACAACCGCAAGTGCCGCGGTAAAGCTCACCACTGCCCACGACGACAGCACAAAATCAGGTCGAATCCTTCGGGCGGCGATGCTCGGTATCCCCAAGGCTACCGGAACGGTGCACAAAGGGTCCATGTACGAATCCGCCCACGTCAGGTGAATTTCTGCTGCGATCAGTGCCTGATGCGCCACAAATGCGCCCAAGGCAATGAGGGCCAGTGGATTTATACCGCTACCCAGTAGGCCATCCACGCGATGGCGCCACCCACGGCGAGTACCATCCAGTTCAGTGCCTTTCCGGTGTTGATGATGCTTCGCTTCCACGTGGGAATTTTTTTGTTGGTGTTCCATTCCATAGCAGGCATTTCAAATGCTTTAAATCGTTCCGGATTGCCTTGGTTGGCAAAGGTGCTGTGAACGTCGCGCGGAGTGCCGCACGAGGCGCAGCTGTTGGGGTCCTCGCCCCAATCGCCGCAGTGGGTGCATTTTAGCTGGGTAGCCATGGGGCAAAGTTACGATTCGCCATAGGCTCAGAAGTAAAAAGCCCCCCAGAAACTGAGGGGCTTTGCGATTTTGGTGGTTCGGGGCGGAATCGAACCGTCGACACATGGATTTTCAGTCCATTGCTCTACCAACTGAGCTACCGAACCAAAATCGGGAGCGCAAAGGTAATGCGCAGATTCGAAATACCTTTGCATCCCTGTTATGATTTCAATAGACGCTGGAAACACACGCATTAAAGCATTGATTTTTAATCAAGATGGAAGCGTCCAACACCAAGAAAACTGGCCACGTGATGCCCAAGCGGCTTGTGAAGCATGGCTTGAGACCGTCCGCGATAGGGTACTAATAGCTGATTCGGCTGGCGCACAGTGGAACGTGGGAACGGTCGTTACCTCTCGTGCCAAGTGGAGTTTTGTTTTGGACTACGCTGAATCCGTTGGGGTGGACCGCCTCGCGGCGATCGAGGGTGCACGCAGCCAGTATCCCGACCAGGCGCTCCTCCTCATCTCACTCGGGACCTGCCTAACCTACAACTACCTCTCGCACGATGGACGTTTTCAAGGCGGATCCATAGCCCCCGGTTGGTCCAGTAGGTTGAAGGCGATGCACGAGCACACCGGAAGCCTCCCAGATCTCGAGGCCGTGATTGAACTCGGTTCCGACCCCCGAACCCGCACGACGGCCGAAAGCATGCGCAGAGGCGCAGCTCAAGGAATCGTTGATGAAATCAACGCGGAAATCGAACGATTCGAAAGAATTAATCCAAATTTAACTGTCCTCGTCACGGGTGGAGATGGCCCAACTTTTGTCAATCATTTGAAAAAGGGCATCTTTGCCGACGAAAATTGGGTAGCCAGAGGACTCTGGGTCCTAGCACAAAAATGAACACGCAACGCCACCTCACTGCACTATTATTTGCTACAGCCTTGAGCTTGAGCGCACAACAGCAATCCGTTAGTCCCTACTCTCTGTTCGGTACCGGTTGGTTCGCTGCGCAAGCGAACGCATACCAGCAGCTCCTCGGTGGCGCAAGTTCCGCGGATCGCAATCCGTGGTACGTGAATCCCGACCAGCCTGCGGCGCTTTCTGCCCTCAAATACACCACCTTGGACCTCGGCGGTCAGTGGGCCGGAATTCGACAGTCCGATGCCAGTAGCAGCGTGCTCAACCAAACCGGTGGCTTTAACCACTTCGGAATCGGCGTGCCCCTTGGTAAAGGCATGGCGTTGGCCGGCTCACTTCGCCCGTACACCTCGGTGGGCTACGACCTTCAAACCGGCGGAACCGATTCTTCGTTCGGCGACTGGTACCGCCGCTACACGGGTCGCGGAGGCTTGAACGCCACGGCCGTTTCGTGGTCGTGGATGCCGATTAAGTACCTGTCAGTTGGTGCGACGTCGCGCTACGTATTCGGAACCGCCGAGCGGAATAACAAACTCTACTTTACGGACTCCCGCTACGACTATGTGGGCGAGGTGGAGCACGTATCTGTGAGCGACTGGCGCTGGCAGTTTGGGGGGCAACTTATTCTGCCGTTTGGCGAGCAAGAGGTTACCGCCGGAATTCAGTACGAACCGACTGCCACGCTCCAAGCGACCCAGGACTACAGCTTGTACAGCTTTAATACGAATGCTGCGGGTGCCGAACTTCCCTTAGACACGGTGCGGTCACGCGCTGCCACATTGGGCAGCATCGTACTCGGATCGCGCCTCGGGTATGGGTTGCGTTGGGTGCGGAACCGCAAAAATGCCATGCTCCCCGCATGGTCTCTTGCCGTGCACTACGAGCAAATCAATTTGAACGAACAGCGTGACTTTGGTTCTGTGGTGCCCGGAGCGTACGCGCAACCTACCTCAACTTGGGTGGCAAATGCCTCGGTGGTTCCGATGCTCGCGTTCTCGAACCGCCGCCTCACCTCATACTGGAGCCAAATTCAGTACATCGCCGCGGTCCGAAGTGATCGATTCGGACTGGTGCTCAACGGCACGGAGGTCACTGGGTGGAATGCCAATTTCGGGGTCGCAATGCCCGTCGGTGGGCGCAGCTTTATACCGGGCGACGTCAAGGTATCCACGCTCCACCTCGGATTGAGTGCCGGTCAGGTTGGGAGCATCCAAAACGGACTCGTCCGTGAACAATATCTTCGCGCCTTCGTTGGCGTTACACTGAACGACCAGTGGTTTATGAAAGCTAAATTCCGTTGATTATGAAGCGTATACTCCTTTCCCTGTTAATGGCCGGAGGCCTAACGACTGCCTTTGGCCAAGCCAAATGGGGCAATTCTCAAACCGACTCGTTGGTGTGCTTTGAGAAGTACAACGAATTCGGTTCGCTGTACAATACCAAGGCATACGCCGAGGCCTACGAGCCATGGAAGGTGGTGTTTGAAACCTGTCCTTCAGCTA
>DMDX01000015.1:44855-51685 GCA_003451355.1 Cryomorphaceae bacterium | reverse complement strand
CTTTCGACCTACGACAAGCGCAACGAGTACTTCCCCGGTAAAGAAGCAGAAGTTCTTGCCCAAAAGGCGGATGACTTCTGGACCTACTACCCGGACAGCGCCCAAAAGGCATACGCGATGTACAAGACGGTGTTCAACCTCGACCCCAAGGCCCTCCAACCGGCTTACTTGAACAACTACTTCAACGTAGTGATCAAGCTTTACAAGGACGAGGTACTCAAGTCTGAGGGACTCCTCGACGGATTCAACGACGTGGCTGAAGCCATCGAACTTCAGTCCAACGACCGTAACGTCCTGATTGCAGAGCTTACGGCCAAAGACACTACGGGAGCTATTTCTGATCGCGAGAAGCGTTCGCTCGACATCAACAAAAAGTTACTTGCGCAGTCTGAAAAGCTTGTAGCCAACATCGAGAAGGGTATTGCGCCGCTTCTGACGTGCGACCGCCTGACGTTGATTTACAGTGACTCCACGTTTGCCCTTCACGAG
Source organism: Cryomorphaceae bacterium (assembly GCA_003451355.1). Taxonomy (GTDB): domain Bacteria; phylum Bacteroidota; class Bacteroidia; order Flavobacteriales; family Schleiferiaceae; genus TMED14. Next base: position 51,196 of record DMDX01000015.1, on the reverse strand, counting down.
AATGATAAGTCATGGTTGATCCGTGCAGTAAAAATGCTTTCAAAGGAGCGTCAAGACACTTCAGGAACCACCGACTGTACCGACAATCCTGTGTACTTCAAGGCGGCCTCTGCACTGTACGCTCTCGAGCCTTCGGCACAAGCAGCTCGCTCAATGGGTCAGTTGAGCGTGAAAAATGAAAAGTGGTTAGAGGCCAAGAAGTACTTTGAGGACGCCATTCGACAAGAAGTGGATCCCAAGAAGCGCGCAAAGGACTGGATGAAGATTGCCTACATCAGTGACAAGCTGGGTCAGCCTTCAGAAGCGAAGCGCGCGTGCCTTGAGTCCGCCAAGCAGAACCCAGAGTCTGGAGAGCCGTTCTTGTACCTCGCCTCACTCTACGCTCAAGCAGCCGGTTCGTGCGGTAGCAACGCATTCGAAAAGAACGCGGTCTACTGGGCGGCCATCAACATGGCCAACCGTGCGGCATCTGTTCAGCCGGACCTCGCTCCACGCGCCGAAAAGCTCGCTGCGGCCTTCCGCAAAGGGGTTCCCGACAAGTCGATTGCCTTCCAGTTCGGATTCAAGGACGGAGACAGCTACTCCGTCGGATGTTGGATTAACGAGCGCGTGGTTGTTCGCTACTAAATTCGGGCTGATTCTCGCAATGGGCGTCGTGGTGGCTTCGTGCCGCAACGACGCCCATGACGTTCAGCGCGTCCGCGCCCAACCACAGGGGCCGTCGACGGTGCAGTTCGGGATTTCTGTAGTCTACGCGGATACGAGTGACGTGCAGTGGAAGCTCCAATCCGACCGTTGGGAAGAGGAGCGAACCGCCAACAACCCAACGCGGGAAGTATTTAGCGGAAATGTTCGCGCTACGCAATGGGCCGGTAACCGTGCGACGGGAACGAAAATGAGTGCAGACCGAATCATCCGCGACGTCAAAGAGCGCATTTGGGAACTTCAGGGCAATGTCCTGATTCAAACGAGCGAGCGCAAAACGCTGCGCACTCAATCCCTTTTTTGGAACCGCGAAGAGGGCCGGGTTTACGGCGAATCGTGGGTAGAAATCCGCGAAGAGGGCCAAACGCTGAGCGGAACAGGATTCGAAGCCCAGGACGATCTGTCCACCTACAGCATTTTTGAGGTGTCCGGAAGCGCAGACGGCAATTAAAACGGTAATTTTGAAGCATGAAGCCAGCTCGCAGTCTTAGAACCATGGAATGGATGTACTACGTGGTCGCCGTTCTTTCGGCGGAATCCGCGTGGTCCCTTCGCTCGAGCGACCCCACCCGTGCACTTTTGTTTGCCGGATTTGTGGTCCTGGCATTGGGAATGGCCTACTGGCGTCGCCGCCAGCGAATTCGCAGTAGCCAAGGCCCTCAGTCATGAGTTCACTCGTGCTTTTAGTGGCGCTCGTTGCTTCGGCATTCTTTTCGGGATCTGAAATCGCATTTTTGTCGGCCAACCGACTTCAGCTTGAAATTGACCTTAAGCGCAAGTCAATTCCTTTTTGGGTAACGCACTGGATGCAGCATCCGCAGCGCTTTATCGTGACGATGCTCGTGGGTAACACGCTTGCGCTGGTGGTGGTCGGAGCCCAGACGGCCAAGCTTCTTCATCCGTATTTGCTGAAGTTTATGCAGGTTCCGCTGGCAGTGCTCACGGAAACCCTCGTGTCCACAATTGGAGTACTCTTTATGGCAGAGTACATTCCCAAGGCGCTCTTTCGCGAGCAGGCCAACGCGGCCTTGAAGTGGGTTGCGGTTCCGGCGGGATTCTTTTTTGTGCTTTTTTGGCCCATTACTTGGCTTTTAGGTCGATTCAGTGCACTTATTTTAAGGTGGTTGGGCGCAGACCCCCAATTGGCTCCATCAGCCCGCGTATTTGGGCTTGCGGACCTCAACCATTTGGTCGACGAAGCCAGCCAGCAGCATACTCAAGAGCCTGAAGTCGAGCTGTTTCGCAACGCATTGGACTTCGCTGAAGTCAAAGTTCGGTCGTGCATGGTCCCGAGGCCAGAAATTGTCGCGGTTCCGCTAAGTATCAGCCTTGAAGACCTCAAGGCCACGTTTGTTTCAACGGGCTACAGTCGGCTGGTGGTTTACCGCGAAAGTCTGGATGACGCATTCGCATACGTGCACCAGTTCGAGCTGTTTAAGCAGCCAAAGAGCTTGCGCAGTGTCCTCACTCCGCTGTCGTTCGTGCCCGAGGCAATGAATGCCCAGGATGTCTTTCACCAACTCATTCGCGAGAAGCGCAGTATGACCTTAGTCGTGGACGACTTGGGTGATTTGGTCGGAATCTTGACCCTCGAAGACATTATTGAAGAGCTGTTTGGTGAAATTGACGACGAGCACGATCAAGATAGTTTGGTCGAGCAGGTGCTCGGATCGGACGAATACCGCCTCGACGCACGACTTGAAGTGGACTACCTCAACGATACTTATGGTTTTGAGTGGCCTGAATCCGAACGTTTTACTACCCTGGGAGGCTTAATTACCGACCTCGGAGGCAAGTTGCCCGAACCTGGAGAAGTCGTGGTCGTTGGCCCGTGGCGCCTTGAGGTCGAGAGCATGGAGGCGCAGCGCGTCAAGCAGGTTTGCGTGCGACGCGATACCTAACAGGGGCACGCGGCCAACCGGTTGCTAATTTGTATATTCGCGACCTTATTTACACCTAGGTATGGGACTTTTTGAAGCTATTCGCAGCCGTTCAGGCTTGGTCGTGTCAGTAATCGGTATCTCGCTGATTGCTTTCGTTTTGACGGACTTTTTATCCTCTGGAAACGTACTTTTTCAAGGCGACAAAGACGCGGTAGGTCGCATCGGCGGCACCAAGATTTCGTACATCGAGTTTAACAAAGATGTCGAAGAGCTTCGTCAAAATCCGCAGTACGCCCAAGCTTCGCCGCTCCAAATCAGCGAGTTGGTCTGGAATAATCTTCTCAACGAAAAACTCCTGGTCGAGCCCATGGCAGACTTGGGATTCGTCGTTACCGACGAGGAGCTTCGCCGCGTCATCGAGCTAAATCCATCAGTGCAGCAGATGCCGGGCTTACAGGACCCTAATACCGGAGCATTCCGCCCTGATCTCTTGCGCAGTGCGCTGCAAAACTTGCGCGACCAGCGAGAGCAGTCTTCCGAGGCCGCCGCTCAGTACGAAAGCTGGGTTGCGTTCGAGAGCGACATCAAGAACCAAAGCTTGAGCAACAAAATTTACGACGCGGTTTCTGCGGGAATGCGCATGCCGCTGGCCCTTCAAAATGCCCTGAATGCCCGGAACAATCGCCAGATCCAACTCGAGGTGGCGTCTATGTCGGTCTCTGAGGTTGCCGACAGCAGTGTTGAGGCTACAGATGCCGACTACAAGGCAGTGTACGCGGAGTACAAATCAAGCTTCAAGCTTACTAAGCCTGTTCGCGACGGATTTGTCGCAGACTTCCCCCTAGCCCCAAGCGATGAAGACCTTGTGAAGGTGAAGCTCGAATTGAGCACATTGGCTGCAGATTTCGCGGCTTCATCCGACGACAGTTCATTTGCAGCGGCCAATAGCGATGTCTTTGCTACGCCGAGTCTTCGTCCGGAATCTTCTATTAATCCAATTGTCCTCGAGGCCATCCAGGGAATGACCGCGGGTTTTGTAGGCGGTCCCATTCAAGATGGAGACTCGTACCGCTTAGTAAAGGTGATGAGCCGTGCCGCGTTGCCAGACTCGGCTCGCGCGAAGCACATTCTCATCGCATACGCGGGATCAGAGCGCTCAAGCGCACAGCGTAGCTACCAAGAGGCCAAGGAACTTGCCGACAGTTTGCTTGCTGCTATTAAAAGCGGAGCTTCTTTTGCCGCTGCCAGCGAGGCGCTCAGCAGTGACGTCGTAGCGGCATCCAAAGGGGGTGACCTCGGTTGGTTCCAGCCAGGAATGATGACTCCAGCGTTCGAACAGTTCTGCTTTGAGCGCCGCACTGGGAGCTTTGACCTTGTCGAGACTGAATTTGGATTCCACCTTGTTGAGGTTACGGGTCAAAAGGGTTCACGTCCTGCCTTGCGCTTGGCAGAAATTGTTCGCCGCATCGATGTGAGCCCCGAGACTGAGCAAAAGATTTACGCACAGGCTAGCGCTTTGGCGAAGGCCATTCAAGAGGGTAAGGAGCCACAAGAGGCTGCTGCCCAGCTCGGCGTTGCAATGCTGCCCGCCCGCAATGTCACTGCAACGGACGCCTCAGTAATGGGTCTTACAGACGGCCGCGAGGTAGTTCGTTGGATGTTCAATGAGGACCGCGAGGTCGGCGAGGTGAGTGTCGTCAACAACAACTACAAGTCGTACTCAGTAGTGTACGTTTCTGGTGCGTTTGAAGAGGGTTACAAGCCTCTGGACGCGGTAAAGGACGACCTCAATGCACTTGCCTTGAACCGCGCGAAGGTTCGCGTACTTGCCGAGCGTATGTCCAAGACCGAGCAGCTCAATTGGACTCCGGCAAACGTCACGCTTGCCTCACCTTTCTTGGTGAGCGGTCGCGAACCTAAAGTCGTGGGAATTGCGGCTGGAAGCAAGGTTGGTGCGGAATCTGAGGTTATCGAAGGAAGCAACGGTGTGTACCGCTTCAAAGTGGTGAACACGTTTGACGCAGCACCGAGCCTGACTGCAGCTGATATGGCGGCAGAAAACAACCGCCTGGCGGGCAATGCCCAGCGCATGCTGCTTCAGTCGTTGTTGGGTTCCGCAAAGGTGACCGACAACCGCGGTATGTTCTACTAAACCGCTTCGAGCACTTAGAGGCTCTCCCAGCGGTAGGCGTCCCAGCGCAAAAACACAAAGACCATTAGGCTAAATGCCCAAAGGGACGAGCCTCCGTAGCTAAAAAACGGGAGAGGAATTCCAATGACGGGCATCATTCCAAGCGTCATTCCGATGTTTACGGTGAAGTGAACAAAGAGGATGCTCGCTACGGCAAGTCCGTAGTACATTCCAAAGGCGTGCTTTTGACGTTGGGCCAAGAGCGTAATCCGTATGATGAGTCCAGCAAATGCACCAAGTACAACCAGCGACCCCAGAAAACCCCATTCTTCGCCGACCGTGCAAAAGATGTAGTCGGTAGTTTGCTCGGGAACAAATCGCAGCCGCGTTTGCGTTCCATCCATGTACCCTTTACCAAAAAGACCTCCAGACCCAATGGCAATTAGCGATTGTGCCGTTTGGTAGCCTGCGGCACTCGGATCGTCCACTTGGCCCAGTAGAAGCTTGATGCGGATTTGCTGGTGCGGCTTTAGGGCCTGGTCAAAAACTTGCTGTACTGCACTTGTCCATAGTAATGCACCAAGACCTAGCCATATTGCGGGATGCTTCACAAAGCGAATAAAATTCAAGCGGGTCCGAATCCGAGTAATGGCCAAACTCAGGACCACGGTTCCGCCAATAATCCACTGTACGGCAGTTGGTGAAAGGGCGAGCGAAAGGACCGAGAGGGCAGTAATGCCGAAAACACCAAAAAGGTAGAATCCAGGCAGGCCTGCAAAATAAAAAACGAGCAGAAACGCACTAAACACGAGTGCCGAACCGGCATCAGGCTGCAAAAGTATAAGTAGCATTGGTAGCCCTACAATTCCCATAGGAAGCCAACGGGACTTCCATGACTTGAGTCCGTTAGGAGTGCGTCCGAGAACCCTTGCCAGTACCAGTGCAGTTCCTAATTTGGCAAATTCCGATGGTTGAAGGCCGAACGCACCCAGACTTAACCACGACTTGTTTCCGCCGCGCTCGACTCCGAACGCAAGTACGGCGAGTAAAAGGACCAGAGATAGGGCATACACGGCCCATGAGAGCACTTCAAACAGACGTGCGTCCGACAAAAGCACCAAGAGTACGAGCACGCCGGCGAGCCCGATGAAGCCCAATTGCTTTCCCGCCTCATTCGACCAACTCCATGCCCAAGTATCGTCGATGGGACTTACCGTTGCAAAAATATTCATCCATCCGAAGAGGACTAGAAACACGACTAAGCCTGTACTAAGTTGGTCGAGGCGGCCTACAAGGGGAGCGGTAGTTGGCTGACGTTGCATTAATAGGGGGGCAGTTCGGTTTCTACTTGATTCACTCGGTATTCGCCAGTAAGACTACCCTCGGCCATTCTGCGGTACAAATCAGGACGGGTAATGGTGTCGTTGAGGTAGGATTCCATCATCAAACTAGCAATCGGAGCAGCCCATCGCGATCCCCAGTAGCCGTTTTCAACGATTATAGCGATGGCAATTTTGGGCTTGTCTAATGGGGCAAATGAAGTGAATATAGAATGATCTTGGCCGTGCGGATTTTGTGCCGTTCCCGTCTTTCCGGCCATAGGTAGGCCTTCGAGGCGTGAG